>JAAYAS010000188.1 GCA_012719255.1 Microbacteriaceae bacterium
GGCGCGCGGGCGCCGCATCCGGGGTGCGGCTAGGCCGAGGCCTGCTGCTTGTTGCGCGAGCGGGCGGCGAGGCCGACAGCGAGCGCGATCAGGGCGGCACCGCCGCCGATGAACAGGAGGGTGCCGACGCCACCGGTGAGCGGCAGCTCGACCTGCGGCTGGTTGGCGTTGTCGACCTCGGCGAGGGTCGGGGTGGCGACGCCGCCGACGGTGACGTTCACGGCGATCGGGTCCTCGATGAGCACGTAGCCCGCGGGGGCCTGCGTCTCGACGAGCCAGTAGGTGCCCGGCGCCTTGAGGCCGGCGATGAGCGCCTCGCCGTTCGCGTCGGTGGTGAACTCGGTGACGCCGTCGACGGCGATCGGGTTCGTGCCGGCGAGGGCGTCGGCCTCGCTCGCGTAGACCATGAACGTCGCGTCGGAGAGCAGCTCGCCGTTCGCGGCGTCGGTCTTCACGATCTTGATCGAGCCCCACTCGGTGACGACCTCGTTCGAGTCGGTCTCGTTGTAGTTGTCGTTCACGTTGGTGAAGGCTATCGCCTGGTTGGGGATGATGCCGTCGACGCCGATCGAGTTCACGGTGGTGTCGAACACGACGACGAGGTCCTGACCCGGGGCGGCGGCGACCTTCGCGAGGCCGGTGGCGGTGAGCTCGACGGTCACGGTCTGGCCGTCGACGGTCACGGTGCAGTCGGCCGCGTCGAGCGCGACGCCGTTGTAGGTCACCGACGAGACGCTGTCGTAGTCGAGGCGCTCGTCGAAGGTGTCGCGGATGCCGAACTGGGTGATCTCGTCATCGGCGCCGAGCATCGGGGCCGGGGCGGTCACGGTCCACTCCGGAACCTCGCTCGGCTCCGTGTCGACCGGGTCGGGCTCCGGCGCCGGTGCGGGCTCGGAGGGGGCCGGCTCGACGGGCGAGGTCTCCTCCGGTACGGGCGCGCTCGGCTCGTCGACCGGGGCGGGCCCCTCGACGGGCGCGTCGGTCGCCGGCGCGTCGGTCTCGACGGCCGCGGGCGCGAAGGCCTCGGGCGACGCGACGGGCGCCTGCCCGATCGCCGTGCTCGCGAGCGCTTCGCCGCCGAACGCCTCGGGGACGAGGAAGAGCGCCGACATGAGCAGCGCGCCGACGGCGAGGAACCGCCGCCGCGTCCGGCCGCGCGCGGCGGCCCGCTCGCGACGCGTCGCGTCGCGGGGCGCGGTGCGCCCGGCGGGCTTCGAGCTGGGCATCGACCCTCCACGGGTTCGGGAGCCTTCGGTCCGGAGCGGCGGGCGGGATGCGCGACTGCGCCCGGTTCCTGCCGATGTCCGGTATGGATGGTGCGAATCTACGTCGCGCCCGATCCGTTGCGGAAACGTGGAGAATCCGTGATCGGCCTCGCATTCCGGCGCTTGACAGTCACCCCGCCGCGGCTACGCCCACCAGCCCGATCGCAGCCCCGAACCGACGGAGATCCGCACTGCAGTGCCGATCCCGAGCCATCCGGCCGCGTCGGAGCCGGCGCGCGGCCGGTGCCCCGGCGTGCTGCACCTGATGCACGGGAGACCGAAGCCTGGTCGTTCTCGAGCTCCTCCCTGGTCGGATTCGCGGCGCACCCTGGTCATTTCGACCGCCGCGCCCCGTCATTCCGAGCAGCGGCCCCCGTCATCGCTGCCGGCCCGCCCCGTCGTTTCAACCAGCACCCCTCGCCATCGGCGAGGGAGCACCTGGTCGTCGCGGCTCGCTGTCCTGGTCACCGCGGTCCGGGCAGACGGACGGTGCCGACCCGGAAAACGAGAAACGCGGGCGACGACCCGGAGGTCGCCGCCCGCGTTCGCGAGCAGTCTGCTGACTACTTGATGATCTTGGTCACCGTGCCGGCGCCGACGGTGCGGCCGCCCTCACGGATCGCGAAGCCGAGGCCCTCTTCCATGGCGATCGGCTGAATCAGCTCGACCGACATGTCGGTGGTGTCGCCGGGCATGACCATCGGCTTGTCCTCGGGCAGGGTGATGACGCCGGTGACGTCGGTGGTGCGGAAGTAGAACTGCGGAC
>JAAYAS010000189.1 GCA_012719255.1 Microbacteriaceae bacterium
CCCCGGAGTAGGCGACGATGCCGCGCCGCACGAGCCCGGCCGCCTCGCCGGCGGTGCGGGCGAGGCGGCCCTCGCCGACGGTCGCGATCTGGTCGAGCAGGTCGAGCGCCTGCTTGCTCCAGCGCACGAAGTCGCCGGCGGCGAGCTCGGCGTCCTCGAGCACGCGGTCGAGCGGTGCGCCGCTCGCCCACTTGAACATCGCCGGCGCGAGCGCGGTCGAGATCGGCGAGGTGCGCGGCACGTCGTGCTCGTGCTCGAGCTCGTCGAGCTGCGCCCAGAGCTCCTCGACGCGGGCGATCGCGGTGCGGAACGCGCCCTTCGGCAGGTGGCCGATCGGTGGGTTCTCCTCGTCGCGGCGCGGCTCGAAGGTGAGCGCGCAGGCCATCGCCGCGAGCTGCGGGGCGTCGAGGTCGAGCCAGACGCGGCGGCGGATGCACTCGGCGACGAGCAGGTCGCGCTCGCCGAAGATGCGCTTCAGCAGCTGGCCGTGCACCGTCACCTCGAGCCGGTCGGCGTCGGGGTCGGCCTCGGCGGGCGGCTCGGCCTCGGCGTCGGGGATCGGCAGCCGCAGGTAGCCGCGCTCGAGCAGCAGGTCGACGAGCCGGTCGAACACGCGCGCGACCGCGCCGGTGCGGCGGGCGATGTCGTCGGTGAGCCGGTCGGTGTCGCGCTTGAGGCGCCAGTAGCGCTCGGCCCAGCGGGCGTGGTCCTCGCGCTCGGCGCAGTGATGGCAGGGATGCGCCTTCAGCGCGTCGCGGAGCTCGCGCAGCTCGGCGCTGCGGCGCTCGCGCGCGGCGTGCGAGCCGTGCTCGTCGCCGATGCGCTGCTTCTCGACGTCGCTGAGGCGGCGGCGCAGCGACGAGTACTCGACGAAGTCGCCCTTGTCGCAGGTCATCGCCTCCCGGTAGCCGGCGAGCGCCTCGCGCTGCTGGCGCACCGTGCGGGCGAGGTCGACGACGGCGCGGTCGGCCTGGAACTGCGCGAACGACGACTCGAGCACCTCGCGGGTGCGGGCGCGGCCGAAGCGGTCGACGAGGTTCACCGTCATGTTGTACGTCGGCCGGAACGACGAGTTCAGCGGGTACGAGCGGCGGGAGGCGAGGTTCGCGACCGACTCGGGCTGCACGCCGTCGCGCCACTGCACGATGGCGTGGCCCTCGACGTCGATGCCGCGGCGGCCGGCGCGGCCGGTGAGCTGGGTGAACTCGCCCGGGGTGATCGGCACGCGGCCCTCGCCATCGAACTTCTCGAGCTTCTCGAGCACGACGGTGCGGGCGGGCATGTTGATGCCGAGCGCGAGCGTCTCGGTGGCGAAGACGACCTTCACGAGCTTGCGCTGGAAGAGCTCCTCGACGACCTCCTTGAACACCGGCAGCAGGCCCGCGTGGTGGGCGGCGACGCCCCGCTCGAGGGCGTCGCGCCAGCCGAAGTAGCCGAGCACGCCGAGGTCCTCGTCGAGGAGGGTGCGGCAGTGCTCGTCGACGATCCAGCGGATCTCGTCGCGCTCGGCCCGGGTGGTGAGGTTCACGCCCCAGCGCACCACCTGGCGCACGGCGTCGTCGCAGCCGGCGCGCGAGAAGACGAAGAAGATCGCCGGCAGCAGGTCGAGGTCGTCGAGCATCTCGACGAACGGCCCGCGGTCGAGGCGCCGCGCCGCCGAGACGGGGTGGCGGGGTCCGCGGCCCCGGCCGCCGCGCCCGCCGCGGCCGCCGTGGCTCTGCACGGCGCGCACGAGGTCGGGGTTGACGCGACGGCCGCGCTTCGAGTCGGGCTCGCCGCGGAAGAGGTCGTGCAGCTGCGCGCCGACGAGCACGTGGTGGTAGAGCGGGGTCGGCCGGTGCTCCGAGACGATGACGTCGGTCTCGCCGCGCACCGATTGCAGCCAGTCGCCGAACTCTTCGGCGTTCGACACCGTCGCCGACAGCGACACGAGCCGCACCTCGCTCGGCAGGTGGATGATGACCTCCTCCCACACCGCCCCGCGGAAGCGGTCGGCCAGGTAGTGCACCTCGTCCATGACGACGTAGGCGAGGTCGTCGAGCAGGTCGCTGCCGACGTAGAGCATGTTCCGCAGCACCTCGGTGGTCATCACGACCACGCGGGCGCGGGGGTTGATGCTCGTGTCGCCGGTGAGCAGACCCACCTCGCTCGCGCCGTACTCGGCGACGAGCTCCTGGTACTTCTGGTTCGACAGCGCCTTGATCGGCGCCGTGTAGAAGATCTTCGCGTGCGCGTCGCGCATCGTGAGGAACACCGCGAACTCGGCGACGACGGTCTTGCCGGCCCCGGTCGGCGCGGCGACGAGCACCGAGCGGCCGGCCTCGAGCGACTCGCAGGCGGCGAGCTGGAAGTCGTCGAGGTCGAAGCGCTGGTGGGCGCGGAACAGGTCGAGCTGCGGATGCGCGGCGCGCCGGGCGGCGCGGGCGTACCGCTCGGCGGGCGTGGGCATCAGCGGCGCTCCTCCGCGGTCGGGGCGGTCCCGGGCCCGGGCGCCGGGGCGCCGGGGTCGAGCGGACCGCCGCGCAGCTCGCGCTCGAGCTCGGCCTCGCGGCGCCGCTCGCGCTTCTCGCGACGGCGGTCGTTGAGGTAGCTCACGCCGCCGGCGATGAAGTAGAGCGCGATCATCGGCACCATGAGCAGGAACATGCTCAGCACATCCGCGGCGGGGGTGGCGAGCGCCGAGAACAGCGCCGACACGAGCACGGCGACGCGCCAGCCGCGCAGGATCGTGCGGCCGGCGAGCACGCCGGCGAAGTTCAGCATCACGAGCACGACGGGCACGACGAAGGCGACGCCGACGGCGATCATCAGCGTGAGCACGAACGAGTAGTAGGTCTTCGCGTCGTAGAACACGGTGTCCTGCTCGGGCGCGAAGCTCGTCATCACCTGCACGATGCGGGGCATCACGAAGTAGCCGGCGAGCACGCCGCCGAGGAACAGCGGGATCGCGGCGCCGAGGAAGCCGAGCGCGTAGCGGCGCTCCTGCTTGCGCAGGCCGGGCATGAGGAACATCCACAGCTGGTAGAGCCACACCGGCGAGGCGATGACGACGCCGATCGTGAGCGCCATCTGCAGGCGGAGGTCGAACGCGGTGGTGACGTTCGTGAAGTTGATCGAGACCCGGCCGCCGCGCTGGTCCTGGAGCGCCTCGATCGGCTCGCGGATGAGGTCGAGCGCGGGGCTCGAGAGGATGAAGCCGCCGACCATGCCGATGAAGATCGCGATCAGGCAGATGATGAAGCGGTTGCGGAACTCGATGAGGTGCTCGGCGAGCCCCATCCGCCCCTCGGGGTTGTCGCGCTTCGAGTACTTCGGGCGCTTCGGCTTCGGGACGCGCCCGCGGCCGCCCTTCGCGGTCGCCGACGGGACCGGCGCGGCGGGCGCGACGGTCTCGTCGGGGACGGCGTTCGGGACGGCGGCGGCGTGGTCCGGGCGCGGCTGGTCGGCCACGCGGACTACCGGAGGTGGTGGCCGCCCGCGTCCGGACGCTCGTCGTCGGTGCGCGGCTCGGCGGCCGGCGGCTGCGGGGCGTCGGTCGGGGCGTCGGCGGCGGGAGCACCCGGCGCGGCGGTCGGCGGCACGGGGCCGGCGGCCTGCTCGCGCGAGGCGTCGTCGTCCTTCATCTGCTTCATCTCGCTCTTGAAGATGCGCATCGACTGACCGAGGTTCTTCGCGAGGGCGGGCAGCTTCGGGGCGGCGAACAGCAGCAGGATGATGACGATGAGGATGAAGCCGGTCCATCCACCGAGATTTCCGATCGGCATTGGTGAGTCCTTACTCGTGTCGGGGAGCGGTCGTGCGGGGCGGTTCGGCGAGGTGCGCGAACCGCATCGGGTCGGCGCGGGTGAGGGCGCGGCCGCGGGCGAGGCGCGCCTCTCGGCGGGCCTCCCGGCGCTCGTCGCGGGCGAGGACGGCCGCCTCGTGCTCGGCGGCGACCTCGGCGCGGGGGCGCAGCAGGGCGGGCACCGCGGGCGCGAACGGGGCCACCCGCTCGCCGACGAGGTCGGCGAACCCGTGCTGCACCTGCTCGAGCCGCTCGAGCTCGTCGAGGGCCGCCGTGGCCTTGCGCCACAGCATGATCGCGCCGAGCGCGAGCACGACGAGGAGCAGGACGACGAGTCCCGTCCAGATCAGCACCCACGACCACCACGGCATAGTGCTCAAGTCTACGCACCCGAGGCGTCGGACGCTCGGCCCGATCGCCCGTCGGCGCGCCCCGCGTCGCCGGATGCGCGGCCGGCCGCGTCGGGGGCCGTTGCGGCGAGCGCCTCGCGCGCCCAGTCGGCGACCGCGCGCCGCGCCTCGGCGGGCCCGGCGACCCGCACGGCGCCGGCGTGCTCGGCGACGAGCCGGGCCGCGACGCGCCACGAGCGCAGCGAGACGGTCGCGCGGGCGAGGCCGTCGGCATCCGGGCGCAGCCGTCGGCCCGCCGGCAGGTACGGGGCGATCGCCGCGAACGCGCTCGGCGCGACGACGAGCTCGACCCGCACCGAGCCGGGCGCGCGCACCTCGAGCGGGCGCTGCCGCACGGCCTCGTCGTGGGCGTCGGCGGGCTCGCCGGTCGGCTCGGCGGCGAGGATGCGGTCGGCGCGGAACCAGCGCGGGCCGCCGCGGGTGCGGCACCAGGCGTTGAGGTACTCGCCCTCGGGCCGCAGCTCGAGCCGCAGCGGGTCGACCTCGCGCCACTCGGCGCGCTCGGCGAACTCGCCGCGGTAGTGCAGCCGGAGCCGCTCGCCGCGGGCGATCGCGTCGCCGAGCGCGCGCAGCCGCGGCCCGGTGCTCGCGGCGCCGGGGGTGGCGGGGTCGCGCTCGTCGCGGAGCTTGGCGGCGAGCCGGTCGAGCAGCGCCGCCTCGGCGTCGCCCGCGCCGGCGCGGAGCACCTCGAGGCCGGCGACGACCATCACGCGCTCGGCGGCGCCGAAGCGCACCGGGGCGGTGCCGACCGGGTCGTAGGTGAGCCGCACCCAGTCGTCGTCGAGGGCGTCGGCGTCGAAGTCGAAGTTCTCGCCCGGGATCTCGCGGCCGTCGGCGTCGTGGAGGCCGAGCGTCCACAGCTCGACGACGACCCGGCGCATCCGCTCGCGGTCGAGGCCGAAGCGGGCGGCGAGGTCGCCGAGGTCGAGGCCGCCGGGGTGGCGGCGCAGCAGCTCGAGCACCGAGACGTGCACGAGCGGGCCGAGGCGGGCGGCCGGGCTCATGCCGCTCCCCCGTCGTCGTGCTCGGCGAGCATCCGCTCGAGCCGGCGGCGCACGGCCGCGGCGAGGGTCGCCGGGGCGAGCGCGCGCACCTGCGCGCCGAGGCCGGCGAGCTCGTCGGCGAGCAGCTCGTGGTCCCACGAGGGCACGCGCACGACCGGCCAGCGCTCGCCGTCGACGTCGAGCGGCGGCAGCTCGGCGGCGGCGCGCCGGCCGAGCCGGGTCGCGGCGTCGGACTCGGGCCGCACGGCGATGTCGGCGGGGTTGCGGGCGGCGAGCTCGGCGAGCGCGGCGGGGAGGTCGGTGCGGGCGACGAGGCCGTCGTCGTCGCGCGGGCCCGCATCGGCGACCTCGCCGACGATGCGCGCGACGAGGAAGTTCCGCTCCGCATCCCGTTCGAGGTCGAAGCAGTTGCAGAGCCAGCGGCCGTCGACCACGACGAGCCGCAGCGGCACGACGCGGCGGCGCAGCGGCGCCTCGGCGCCGGCGTTCACGTAGTCGAACTCGACGCGGCGGCGCTCGGCGATCGCGGTCTGCAGCGGCACGAACGCCGGGTCGGTGGTGAGCCGCGCGCTCGGCAGCCCGGCGGCCGGATCGGCCTGCGGGTCGCCGGCGCCGAGCAGCTTGAGGTAGCCGCGGCGGGCCGGTGCCGCGACCTCCGGGGCGAGCCAGACGTTCGTCGCGCGGTCGACGAGCACCGTCTCGAGGGCGGTGAGCTCGACCACCGCCCGGCCGCCGTCGTCGGCGGGGGCGAGCGCGTACCGCCACCGCGCCCGGTCGCCGGGGGCGACCGGGTCGGGCACGGTGATCACGTCGACGCCGAGCTCGGCGAGCGCCGCGCGGTCGCGCTCGAGCTGCTTCTCGAGCGCCGAGCGCTTCGCGGTGCCGAGCTGCTCGCGGTAGCCGTCGACGCTCGCGAACAGCTCGTCGCCGGTGAGCGGCCGCTCGACGTCCTGCAGCCGCACGAGCAGGCTGAGCTGCCGCTCGTGCGGGGCGACGGTGCGGGGCGCGGGCGTCGGCACGGGCGTCCTAGAGGGTGGCGACGATGTCGACCACGAAGATCAGCGTCGCGTTGCCGGGGATGCCGCTGCCGCTGCCCTGCTCGCCGTAGCCGAGGTCGCCGCTGAACACGGTGACGACGCGCGAGCCGACGGTCTGGCCGACGAGCGCGTTCGCGAAGCCGGTCACGACGCGGTCGGTGGGGAACGACGCCGGCGTGCCGCCGCGGGTCCAGCTCGAGTCGAACTCGCTGCCGTCCTCGAGCAGCAGGCCGGTGTACTGCACCGTCACGAGATCGCCGTCCTCGACGACCGGGCCGGCGCCGACGATCACGGCGTCGGTGTGCTGCGTTCCCGGCTCGTCGAACGGGGCGGCGGGATGCACCTCGATCTCGGGCTGCGCGCCCGGCTCGCTCGAGACGGTGACGTACTCGGCGGTGGTCGTCGCCTCGGCGGGCTCGCCCTCGGCGGCCGAGCCGGGGTTGGCGGTGACGACGTCGAGCACCATGAGCAGCGCGGGCGCCGCGCCCTCGGCGGTCGTGACGACCTGCCCCTCGGGCACCGCGATCACGAGGCGCGAGCCGTCGGGCACGCCGATGAGCGAGTTCGCGATCGCCGGTGCGAACGAGGGGTCGTCGAGCGCGACGTTCATGCCGATGTAGCCGTAGGGCTGCGCGACCTGGCCGGTCTCGACGTCGTGCATCTGCGCGTTGATCGCGACGGTGTCGGACGCCGCGATGGGGGCGCCCTCGCCCTCGATGACGGTGCGCCGCTCGATGTCGGCGCCGAAGGCGGCGATCGGCGGCACGGCGACCGAGGTCGGCGCCTCGCCGAAGGGGCCCTCGACCTCGGCGGCCATCACGGCGGTGCCGTCGACGACGATGCCCTCCGCGGTGGTCGTGCCGCCCGCGTCGCCGCCGCTGCAGGCGGTGAGGGCGAGCGCGGCGGCGAGCGCGGCGGCGACGGCCGCGAGGCGGGTGCGGCGGGCGATCATCGCTCCACCCCCAGCACGTCGACGACCATGACGACCGCGTCGCCCGGGTCGACCACCGCCATGCCGGCCGCGGCGAGGCGCTCGCCGGGCACGACGAGCACGAGCTGCGAGCCGTTCGCCAGGCCGATGAGGGCGGGGCTGAGGCCGAAGGGGTCGTCGTTGTCGGCGGCGGCGAACCGCTCGGGCTGCACTCCCGACCACGAGCTCGTGATGAGCTCGCCGTCGGTCCACGAGTACAGCGAGTAGTCGACGAGCACGACGTCGCCCTCGGCGATCGGCGTGCCGAAGCCCGAGATCGTCTCGGCGACGCGCAGCTCGGTCGGCGGGGCGCCGGCCGGCATGGTGACGCCGTGGCCGCCGCCGGGGGCGTTCACGACCGCGGGGATGCCGTTCTGCTGCGGCGCGATGCGGCCGGAGGCGGCCGAGTGGTAGACGCGGTCGACCGCGATGGTGACGGTCTGCTCGGCGTTCGGGTCGGCGCCGGGCTGCAGCGAGCCCGAGAACTCGGCCTCGGTCATCGTCGCCGAGACGGTCTCGCCCGCGGCGGCGCAGCGCGCGAGCTCGACGATGCCGGGCAGCAGCGCGCCGACGCGGATCGCGCCGGGCGTGCCGTCGGGGTTCGGGCTCACCGGCACGTCCTCGATCGCGGGGCGGCCGTCGGCGAAGTCGACGCTGATGCGCATCGTCGCGACGCCGTCGTCGGTGATCCTCGGGCCGCTGCCCTCGCCGCTGCGCTCGACCGCGAACAGCTCGGTCGGTGCGCAGCTCGCGCGGTCGCTCGAGGGGATCTGGGCGCAACCGGCGAGCGCGGTCGCCGCCGTCAGCAGCGTGCCCGCCGCGAGGAGGCGGCCGGCGGGCCGGAAGATGCGCGGGGCGCTGATCACTCGTGGGTCTCCTGTTCGTGCGCGGCCCCCTGGGCGGGGCCGTCGTCGGTGGTGGCGGGGTCGGTCGTGGCAGGGCCGGCGGTGGCCGGGTCGGAGGCGGCCGGGACGGCGGCGGCGGGGTCGGATGCGGCGGGCCCGTGCTCGCCCTCGGCCGGGCCGTCGGCGGCACCGGCGAGGTTCGCGCGCTCGGCGGCCGAGCGGGCGGCGCGGGCGCGCTTGCGCAGCACCTTGTCGCTCACGCCGCGGGCGCCGACGGCGCGATCGGTCCACGCCTCGTCGTCGCTCGGGGTCCAGGCCTCGACGTCGGCGGCGGTGCCGGGGTTCTTCGAGCCCCGCTGCGCCTTCGCCGGCGCCTCGGTGCCCGGTGCGAGCAGGCGCGCGGTGAGGAGGAAGCCGGTGTGCGCGACCATCCGGTGATCGGGGCGCACGGCGAGGCCCTCGACGTGCCAGCCGCGCACCATCGTCTCGTCGGCGCGGGGCTCGGTGAACCGGCCGGTCGCGCGGATCGCCTCGGCGACGCGCGAGAGCTGCGTCACGGTCGCGACGTAGCAGAGCAGCACCCCGCCCGGCACGAGCGCGCGCTCCACCGCATCCAGGCACTCCCAGGGCGCGAGCATGTCGAGCACGACGCGGTCGACGGTGCCGTCGGGGCACTCCCGGGGCAGCGCCTCGGCGAGGTCGCCGATCGCGACGCGCCAGTTGTCGGGCTCGCCGCCGAACACGCTCGCGACGTTGCCGCGGGCGACGTCGGCGAACTCCTCGCGGCGCTCGAAGCTCGTGAGCGAGCCGGTGCCGCCGAGCATCCGGAGGATCCACAGCGACAGCGCGCCCGAGCCGACGCCGGCCTCGACGACGTTCGCGCCGGGGCGGATGTCGGCCTTCGCGAGGATCTGCGCGGCGTCCTTCGGGTAGATGATCGCCGCGCCGCGGGGCATCGACAGGATGATGTCCTCGAGCAGCGGCCGCAGCGCGAGGAAGCGGTGCCCGGTCGTCGACTCGATGACCGAGCCGTCGGGCCGGCCGATGAGGTCGTCGTGCGCGATCGAGCCGTGCGTCGAGTGGAAGTGCTCGCCGGCCTTGAGCAGCTGCGTGTTGTGGCGGTCCTTCGGGCCGGTGAGCTGCACGCGCTCGCCCTCGCGGAACGGCCCGGATGCGGGGGCCGGGATCATGCGCGCTCCCCCGCGGTCGCGGCGTCGGCGCGCGGGTGCTCGCCGCGGTAGCGCTCGTACCACTCGACGACCTCGGCCCAGCCGACGCCGACGAGCGTCGGGTGCACGAGGTAGTCGGGGTGGGCGGGCAGCTCGAGGGCGTTCGGGATGCCGACGGGCACGCAGCCGGCCGCGACGGCGCCGCCGAGTCCGTTGAACGAGTCCTCGACGACGAGGCAGCGCGCCGCGGGCACGCCGAGCCGCTCGGCGGCGAGGAGGAACGGGCCGGGGTCGGGCTTGCCGTGCTCGACGTCGTCGTCGGTGACGACCGCGTCGAAGACGTGCTCGGGCAGCTGCTCGAGCACGCGGTCGACGATGATGCGGGCCGAGTTCGTCACGAGCGCGGTCGGCACGCCGTTCGCGCGCAGGTCGGCGAGCAGCTCGCGGGCGCCCGGCCGCCACTCGATGCGCTCGTCGATGCGGCCGGCGACGTCGGTCGACAGCTCGGCGACGATGCGGTCGGCCTCGAGGGGCACGCCGAGGCCCTGGAACACGCGCACGGCGATGTCCATCGAGGCGCCGACGAGCTCGGCGTCCTGCTCGAGGGTGAGCGGCGGCAGGCCGCAGCGGGCGACGAGGCCCTGCTGGGCCGACAGCCACATCGGCTCGGTGTCGACGAGGGTGCCGTCCATGTCCCACAGGACGGCGCCGGGAATCAGGGCAGTCATAGGGCACCAGTCTACGTCCCGGCGCCGCGTAGGCTGGTGGGCACCGTCCCGACCGACCTGGAGCCGCTCCGTGACCGATTCCCTCCCGATCTCCTTCTCGACCGACCGCACGCTGCTGGTGGCGCTGCGGGGCTGGAACGATGCCGGAGAAGCGGCGAGCACGGCGGTGTCGATGATCGAGGACGAGCACGCGCTCGACCGGCTCGTCGTCACGATCGACGACGAGGTCTACTACGACTACGGCGCGTTCCGCCCGCGCATCGAGAACGACGCCGAGGGCCGGCGGGTCATCCGCTGGCCGGGCGTGCGCATCGCCGCGGCGCCGGGCGACCGCGAGCAGCGGCTCTACACGCTCACCGGGCTCGAGCCCTCGCTGCGGTGGCGCTCGTTCGCCGCCGAAGTGGTCGCGGCCTGCCGGCTCGAGAGCATCGAGCGCATCGTCATCGTCGGCGCCCTCCTCGCCGACGCGCCGCACACCCGCGACATCCGCGTGTCGGTGACGAGCGACGACCCGCAGGTGCGCGCGCTGCTCGGCATCGAGGCGTCGCAGTACGAGGGCCCCACGGGCATCCCCTCGGTGATCGCCGAGGCGGCGCGCGCCATCGGCATCCCGGTGGTGTCGCTGTGGGCGGCGGTGCCCCACTACACCTCGGGCCCCGAGACGCACTCGCCGAAGGCGACGCTCGCGCTTCTCGACGAGCTCGCCGGCCTCGTCGACGTCGAGGTCGACCGCGGCGAGCTCGAGCGCGAGGCCGAGGCCTGGGAGGAGCGCTTCGACGACGCGGTCGCCGCCGACGACGAGCTCGTCGCCTACGTGCGCTACCTCGAGGAGGCCCGCGACGTCATGGACTCCGACGCCGCGACCGGCGACGCGATCGCCGCCGAGTTCGAGCGCTTCCTCGCGAAGGACGACGACGACCCCGACGCCCCCCGCGGCCGCCGCTCCCCCGACTCCCGCTGATCCGCGTGCGGTCGCCGCGCGGCGCGCCCGGCTGCGCCCCGCTGCGCATCCCGCCGCATCCCGCCGCCGCGGATGATGCTGGTGCTCATGGCATGTCGCTGGTGTCTGTGCCCCAGGGATTCCGAATGGCGCCAGCGTCTTCGGTGGAGGGGTGCCCCGCCGCGCATCCGGTTGCGGATGATGCTGGTGCGCATGGCATCTCGCTGGTGCCCCTGCCCCAGGGATTCCGAACCGCGCCAGCATCGTGGGCGGCGGGACCGCCCCAGCCGCATCCTTCACGGATGAGCGGCTGCCGCGGGGGATGCGGTGGGCGGCTACCGCAGGTCGATGCCGAGGAGAGCGTCGATCGCGGGGAGCAGCTCGGCGGCGGGCGACTCCTCGGCCGCCCACGCGTCGACGAGGCGCAGCGCGGTCGGCGTGTCGAGGTCGTCGGCGATCGCGGCGCGCAGCGCCTGCACCGATGCGGTGCCCGCCTCGCCGGCGGCCGCCCGGGCCGCCGCGGCGCGCCAGCGCTCGAGGCGGGCGTGCGCCTCGTCGAGGAGCTCGTCGGTCCACTCCCAGTCGCTGCGGTAGTGGTGGGCGAGCACGACGAGCCGCACGGCCGCGGGGTCGGCGCCGGCGGCGGTGAGCTTCGAGACGAGCACGAGGTTGCCGAGCGACTTCGACATCTTCTCGCCCTCGTAGGCGACGAGGCCGGCGTGGGCGTAGTGGTCGGCGAAGGCGTGGCCGTGGAGGGCGCAGGCGTGCGCCGAGGTCATCTCGTGGTGCGGGAAGCGCAGGTCGCGGCCGCCGCCCTGCAGCGTGATGCGCGATCCGAGGGCGCCGGCGGCGATCACCGCGCACTCGACGTGCCAGCCGGGCCGGCCGTCGCCGACCGCCGACGGCCAGGCGGGCTCGCCCTCGCGGGCGGCGCCCCACAGCAGCGGGTCGAGCGGGCTGCGCTTGCCGGCCCGGTCGGGGTCGCCGCCGAACTCGACGAACGCGGCGGCGAGGCGCTCCGGCGAGAAGTGGCTCACCGAGGCGAGCTCGAAGCCGGCCGCGTCCTGGGCGGCCTGCACGTCGAAGTAGACGTCGTCGCCGCCGAGCGAGCCGGTGGTCGGCACCGCGTAGCCGAAGCCGTTCGCGACGAGCTCGGCGACGGCGCCGGCGATCTCGTCGACGACGTCCTGCACCCGCACGTAGTCGTCGGGCGGCAGCACCCGCAGCGCGGTCATGTCGGAGCGGAACAGGTCGGTCTGCTCCTGCGCGAGCTCGTCCCACGGCTGGTCGGTCTTCGCTGCGCGCTCGAGCAGCGGGTCGTCGACGTCGGTGACGTTCTGCGCGTACCGCACCCGCAGCCCCGACTGCCGCAGCGCACGCACGAGCGTGTCGAACGCGAGGTACGTCGACGCGTGGCCGAGGTGGGTGGCGTCGTACGGGGTGATGCCGCAGACGTACACGAGCGCCGTGCCGTCCTCCGGGGCGATCGGCCTGGCCTCCTCGGTCGCGGTGTCGTGCAGGACGACCGGGACGGGCTCGCCGGCGAGCGCCGGCACGTCGGGGGCGGGCCAGGAGGGGATCGACTTCACGCCCCCGAGTCTATTCGGCCCCGCGCATCCCCGGGCCGCCCCGACGCGCCCGGGATCAGGACGGGGCTCCGGCGAGCGGGTCCATCACGCCGAAGGCGAGCAGGATCATCAGCAGCGTGCCGAGGGCGATGCGGTAGATCACGAACGGCATGAACGTGCGGGTCTCGACCCACTTCATGAGGAACTTGATGACGACCCAGCCGAGCGCGAACGACACGACGGTGGCGAGCGCGGTGGCGCCGTAGTCGATGCTGGTGACGCCCGATTCGTCGGTGAACGACTTGTAGAGCTCGTACAGCCCCGAGCCGAGCACGGCGGGGATCGCGAGCAGGAAGGCGTAGCGGGCGGCCGAGGGCCGGTCGTAGCCCATGAGCCGGCCGGCGGTGATCGTGCCGCCCGAGCGCGACACGCCGGGGATGAGGGCGAGCGCCTGCGCGAAGCCGTAGAGCAGGCCGTCGCGGGCGCTGAGGTGCTCGAGGCGCTTCGCGCGGCGGCCGAGCACGTCGGCGAGGCCGAGGACGATGCCGAAGACGATGAGCGTCGTCGCGACGAGCCACAGCGAGCGGAACTGCGTGCGGATGAGGTCCTGGAGCAGCAGGCCGAGCAGGACGATCGGCACCGAGCCGATGATGATCCACCAGCCCATGCGCGCATCCGGGTCGCGGCGGTCGACCCTGCCGGTGAGCGAGCCGAACCACTGCCGCACGATGCGGACGATGTCCTTCCAGAAGTAGACGACGACCGCGAGCTCGGTGCCGATCTGGATGATGGCGGTGAACGTCGCGCCGGGGTCGCCGATCCGCAGCCACTCGCCGACGATACGGATGTGGGCGCTCGACGAGATCGGCAGGAACTCGGTGAGCGCCTGCACGATCGCGAGGATGAACGCGTCGAACCAGCTCATGCCACCAGCTTTCTCGGTCGGTCGGGGGTCGCGGCCGCTCGGGGCCAAGCGGCGAGTCTACGCCCGGCGGGCCGGTCGGGCCATCACCCGGATGGCGGGATCCGCGCGGGCGGACGCGCCATGCGCGGCACCCGTCGGCGCTGCGGCTCAGTAGCTGCGCAGGAAGGTCGCGAGCACCTCGCGGCCGAACACCACCGACTCGAGCGGCACCCGCTCGTCGACGCCGTGGAACATCGCCGGGAAGTCGAGGTCGGCCGGCAGCCGCAGCGGCGCGAAGCCGTAGCCGTGGATGCCGAGCTTCGACAACGACTTGTTGTCGGTGCCCGCGGGCAGCAGGTACGGCACGACGACGGCGCCCGGGTCGTGGGCGTCGAGGGCGGCGCGGGCGGCCTCGACGAGCGGGCCGGTGGCGGGCGCCTCGGTGCCGACGTCCTGCCACGAGATGTCGAGCTCGACGTCGTCGCCGACGATGCGGCGTAGCTCGGCGAGGAACTCCTGCTCGCGGCCCGGCAGCGGGCGGCAGTCGATGGCGACGGTCGCCTCCTCGGGGATGACGTTGTGCTTGTAGCCGCCGGCGAGCATCGTCGGGTTCGAGGTGTGCCGCAGCGAGGCGGTGAGCCAGGCGGCGGCCGAACCGGCGCGCAGCACGAGCTCGTCGGGGCCGACGAGGTGCGGCTCGGCGCCGGTGAGCGCGTAGAGGGCGTCGAGCATCTCGCGGGTGGTGCCGCTGAGCAGCATCGGCCACTCGTGCTGCCCGAGCGCGACGATGGCGCGGGCGAGCACGGTGAGGGCGTTGTCGTCGGCGGGCACGAGCTTCGAGCCGTGACCGGCGGGGCGCTTCGCCCGCAGCTTCAGCCAGATCATCGCCTTCTCGCCGGTCTGCAGGAGGTACGCGCGGCGGCCGTCGATGTCGATCGAGTAGCCGCCGACCTCGCTGATCGCCTCGGTGGCGCCGGCGAACAGCTCGGGCCGGTCGCGCACCGCGAGGTGGGCGCCGAGCTTGCCGCCGTCCTCCTCGTCGGCGAAGTAGGCGATGACGAGCTCGCGCTCGGGCAGCTCGCCCGCGCCGAGGAGCTGCTCGACCGCGGTGAGCATCATCGCGTCCATGTTCTTCATGTCGACCGCGCCGCGGCCCCAGATGCAGCCGTCGCGGATCTCGCCCGAGAACGGGTCGACGCTCCAGTCGCGCGGGTCGGCGGGCACCACGTCGGTGTGGCCGTGCACGACGAGCGCCGGCTTGTCGGGGTTCTTCCCGGGGATGCGGGTGACGAGGCTCGTGCGCCGCGGCTCGGTCTCCCACATGGTCACGTCGAGGTCGAGCGCGCGCAGCCGCGCCTCGAGGTACTCGGCGGCCTCGCGCTCGCCGTTCGACTTGCCGTCGCCCCAGTTGGTGGTGTCGATGCGGATGAGGTCCTGCGTCGTGCGGACCGTCGGGTCGTCGGCGAGGGGATGCGGGGAGTCGAGCGGCGTGGTCATGCCTCCAGCGTAGGCGGCGCGACGTCCCGGCCCGCGCGCGGTGACGCGGCGCGACGCGCCCGGGCGACCCGATTTGCGCATCCGTTCACGCCCGAGTAATGTAATCGTTCGTGCCCAGGGCGCAGATGCGACCAGGACACACCCACGACTTCGCGCGGGTGGCGGAATTGGCAGACGCGCTAGCTTGAGGTGCTAGTGCCCGTATTAGGGCGTGGGGGTTCAAGTCCCCCCTCGCGCACGCGAAGCGGAAGGCCCCGGAACTCAGGTTCCGGGGCCTTCCGGGTTTTCCGCGTCCTCCCCCACCGCGGTGCGGCGCCCTCGCCCGAGCGCGCCGCCGCGGACCGGACCGTCCCGCGCGTACAGTTGCGGGGTGGATTCGGCTTCGGGCTTCGGGATGATCGGCGACTGGGCGGTCGCGGTGATGAACTGGCTCGGCGCCCCGGGCGTCGGCCTGCTCGTGCTGCTCGAGAACCTCTTCCCGCCGATCCCGTCGGAGGTGATCCTGCCGCTCGCGGGGTTCGCCGCCGCGAGCCCCGACGGCGGGTTCACGTGGCCGGCGGCGCTCGCCTGGGCGACGGCCGGCTCGGTGCTCGGCGCCTACGCGCTCTACGGGCTCGGGGCCTGGCTCGGCCACGACCGCACGGTGCGGCTGCTCGCGCGGCTGCCGCTCGTCGACGTCGACGAGATCGACCGCACGATCGCCTGGTTCAACCGCCGCGGCTACTGGACGGTCTTCTTCGGCCGGATGATCCCGATCTTCCGCTCGCTCATCTCGATCCCCGCCGGCGTCGAGCGGATGAGCTGGTGGAAGTTCGGCCTCCTCACCCTCGGCGGCTCGGCGATCTGGAACACGAGCTTCGTCTACGGCGGGTTCGTGCTCGGCGAGAACTGGCACGTGCTCGAGCAGGCGGCCGGCTGGTTCCAGACCGCGGTGATCGTCGCGGTGGCGCTCGCGGTGCTCGTGCTCGTCGCGATCAAGGTGCGCAAGTGGCTGCGGCAGCGGCGCGAGGGCGGGTACGAGGGCATCACTCGCACCGACCCCGACGCGGCGCGCGACGGCAACCCGTTCGACTGAGCGCCGCCCCTCGCTCAGTGGAGCCGGCGCCGCACCATGTCGATGCGCTGCTGGATCTGGTGCGCGGTCGCCTGCGCGACCGCCGGTCCCCCGCACGAGCGGCGCAGCTCCGAATGCACCTGGCCGTGCGCCTGCCCGGTCTGGCGCGCGTACAGGCCCACGAGCGAGTTGAGCAGCGTGCGCTGCTCCTTCAGCGAGCGGTGCACGGGCTCGACGGTGCGGTGGCCGTCGTCGAGCGCGCCCCGGCCCCGCGCATCCCGGATGCGCGACTGCTTCGCGGCGCGCTGCTCGAGCACCGCGGCGACCTCGTCGTGGTCGAGGATGCCCGGCAGGCCGAGGTACTCGAGCTCCTCGAGCGAGCCGACCTCGGCGGCGTAGCCGAAGTCGCCGCCGTCGTAGAGCACCTTGTCGAACTGCGCCTCCGACGAGATCGCCCGGAACTTGTAGCCGGTGAGCTCCTCGCTCGCGCGGTCCTCGGCCTCGGCCTCGGCCATGAGCCGCTCGTCCTCGGTCATGCCGTCGCCCTGCTCGGCGTCGGCGTCGGCGCGGCGGTCGAGGGCGTGGTCGCGCTCGAGTTCGAGGGCGTGGGCGAGCGCGGTGAGCTTCGGCACGGTCGGCAGGAACACCGTCGCGGTCTCGCCGCGGCGCCGGGCCCGCACGAAGCGGCCGATCGCCTGCGCGAAGAACAGCGGCGTCGACGAGCTCGTCGCGTAGACGCCCACCGCGAGGCGCGGCACGTCGACGCCCTCCGACACCATGCGCACCGCGACCATCCAGCGCTCGTCCGACTCCGAGAACGACGAGATGCGGTCGGAGGCGCCCTTGTCGTCGCTGAGGATCAGCGCCGGGCGCACGCCGGTGAGGTGCTCGAGCAGCGCCGCGTAGCCGCGCGCCGCCTCGTGGTCGGTGGCGATGACGAGCCCGCCGGCGTCGGGCACGTCGCGGCGCACCTCGGTGAGCCGCTGGTCGGCGGCCCGCAGCACCTGCTGCATCCACTCGCCCTCGGGGTCGAGGGCGGTGCGCCAGGCCTGCGCGGTGATGTCCTTCGTGTTGTCCTCGCCGAGGCCGGCGCTCATCTCCTCGCCGTGCTGGTCCTGCCAGCGCATCGAGCCGGCGTACGAGAGGAACAGCACCGGGCGCACGACGCCGTCGCGCAGCGCCCGCCCGTAGCCGTAGGTGTAATCGGCCTTCGACACCCGCACGCCCGCCGCATCCGGCTCGTAGCGCACGAACGGGATCGGCGCGGTGTCGGAGCGGAACGGCGTGCCGGTGAGCGAGAGCCGCCGCTCGGCGTGCTCGTACGCCTCGCGCAGCGCGTCGCCCCACGACAGCGCGTCGCCGCCGTGGTGCACCTCGTCGAGGATGACGAGCGTGCG
>JAAYAS010000190.1 GCA_012719255.1 Microbacteriaceae bacterium
GCCTCCGACATCGGCCGGGGATTCCGCACCCGGCGAACCCGGGAATGCGAGAAGCCCCGGTCGCGATGACCGGGGCTTCCGTGGTGCGCCCCCTGGGACTCGAACCCAGAACCCATTGATTAAGAGTCAATTGCTCTGCCGATTGAGCTAGAGGCGCGTTCGCCGTCATGACGACGACTGAGCAAGATTAGCACCCGCCCGCACGGTCCGCAAACCGGCGGATGACCGGGTGCGCCCGGCTAGGTTGAGGGGCGTCCGCGTCCCCGCCCGAAGGAGCCACGATGACCGACGCCGCCCGCCTCGCCCCCGGCGATGCCGCCCCCGACTTCACCCTCGAGAACCAGGCCGGCGAGCCGGTGTCGCTCGCCGATCAGCGCGGCAGCAAGGTCGTGCTGTTCACCTACCCGAAGGCGTTCACGCCCGGCTGCACCAAGGAGGCGTGCGACTTCCGTGACGCTGAGGAGCGCATCCTCGCCGCCGGCTACCGCATCCTCGCGATCTCGGGCGACCCGGTGGAGAAGCTCGCCCGCTTCGCCGACGAGCACGAACTGCCCTACCCGCTGCTCAGCGACCCCGACCATGCGGTGCAGACCGCCTACGCGGCCTACGGAGAGAAGAAGAACTACGGCCGCGTCTACGAGGGCGCGATCCGCTCGACCTTCCTCATCGACGAGGAGGGCCGCATCATCGAGGCGCTCTACAACGTGAAGGCGACCGGTCACGTCGACCGCATCCTGAAGAAGCTCGAGGGCTGACGCCCGGTCATCACCCGCGCCGATCCGCGGTGTCGGAGGCGATTGCTAGCCTCGCGGCATGACCGGCGACCACGGCGACCTCCGCGCGTTCATCGAGATCATCCGGCGCACCGTCGCCGCCGATCCCGAGAACCACGCGTTGCGCGCCGACCTCGTCGAGCTGCTGCTCGAGCACGACCCGGATGCGGCCGAGGCCGAGTGCGCCGAGCTCGCGGCCCGCGGCGCGAACCCGCGCACCGTCGAGGTGCTGCGGGCGCGCGTCGCGGCCGCGCGGCTGCGCCGGCGCTCGGGCGACGGCGATGCCGAGCCAGGTCCCCGGGGTGCGGCGTCGGGCACCCGGGATGCGACGTCGGGCGCCCGGGACGCGGCGCCGAGCACCCGGGATGCGGCGCCCGGCACCCGGGATGCGGTGCCCGGGCCGGGCGCGCAGCCCGCGCATCCCGCGCCGCCCGCGTCGTTCAGCGCCCCGCCGTCCCCGCCGTCGGCGCCGCCGACCGCTCCGATGCCGCCCGCACCGTCGGCACCGCCCGCCGCCCCGCCGCCGCCCGCATCGTCCGAACCGCGCTCCCCGCTCGAGCCGATGCGCGGCGAGTCGCCCGCGCCGCAGCACCCGACCCCTGACGCGCCGCACCGTCCGTCCACCGACGCGCCGATGCGCATCGAGCGCGGCGAGCCCAGCGACGAGCGGCCGTTCTTCGAGGTCGACCGGCCGGCGGTGCGCCTCGCCGACGTCGCCGGCATGGGCGAGGTGAAGGGTCACCTCGAGTCGGCGTTCCTCGCGCCGCTGCGCAACCCCGATCTCGCCCGCATGTACGGGCAGTCGCCGCGCGGCAGCCTGCTCATGTACGGCCCGCCCGGCTGCGGCAAGACCTACATCGCCCGGGCCATCGCCGGCGAGCTCGACGCGAGCTTCATCCACGTCACCGTCGCCGACGTCATCGGCCAGTTCTGGGGGCAGAGCGAGAAGGCGCTGCACGAGGTGTTCGAGACCGCCCGCGGCGCGCGCCCGTGCGTGATCTTCTTCGACGAGTTCGACGCGATCGGCGGCCGCCGCACCTCGGGCGGCTCGAACGCGCACTCGCTGCGCATGATCACGAGCCAGCTGCTCATCGAGCTCGACGGCGTCGAGGCCTCGAACGACGGCGTCTACGTGCTCGCCGCCACCAACCGGCCGTGGGACATCGACCCCGCGCTGCGCCGCCCCGGCCGCCTCGACCGCACCGCGCTGATCCTGCCGCCCGACGAGCCGGCGCGCGCGGCGATCGTCGCCGGCGGCCTGCGCGACCGACCCGCCGGCCGCATCGACCTCGCCTCGGTCGTCGCGCGCACCGACGAGTTCTCCGGCGCCGACCTCGCGCACCTCGTCGACACCGCCGTGCAGGGCGCCTTCGCCGACGCGATGCGCACCGGCGTGCCCCGCATGATCGAGACCGGCGACCTGCTGCGCGCGGCCGCCGACCTCACCCCCTCGACCCGCGCCTGGTTCGAGCAGGTGAAGCCGGTGCTCGAGTACGGCATCGACGACGGCACCTTCGCGCAGCTGCGCTCGTACCTGCGCCGGCACCGCATCTGAGGCCCCGGATGCACGACGACGCGATCCGGCGGGCGCAGGGCCTGCTGCAGGCGGGGATGGCCGACCGCGCCCTGCCGATCGTGCGCGCGGCGCTGGCCCTCGACCCCGCCGACGCCCGCCTCCACCTGCTCGCCGCCGCGGCCCACCACGACCTCGGCGGGCACGCCGACGCCGAGCGGCACGCCCGCATCGCGGCCGGCGCCCCCGAGCTCGCCGCCGGCGCCTGGCAGCTCGTCGCCGCCGCGATCGGCGCCACCGGCGAGCGGCGCGACGAGGCGGTCGACGCCGCCCGGCGCGCCGTGCAGCTCGACCCGCACGCCGCCGACCGGCGCGCGACCCTCGCCGCGATGCTCGTGCGCGCGGGCCGCTCGGCCGACGCGATCGCCGAGGCGCGGCAATCGGTCGCCCTCGCCGACGACGACCCCGGGCGGGCCCGAGCGCTCGCCGTGCTCGCCACCGCCCACGCGGCGAACCGCGACCGCCGCGAGGCCCGCGAGCACGCCCGCCGGGCGGTCGCCCACGACCCGACGGCCGTGCACCTGCTCGACACCCTCATGCGCGTGCAGCTCGCGACCGGGCAGCGCGCCGAGGCGATGGCGAGCGCCCTCGCCGTGCTCCGGCAGGCGCCGACCGAGGCGGCGCCGCCGGTGCTCGCCCGCATCGCGCTCTACCTCGTCGAGCACCGGCTCGTGGGGTGGCTGCTCGTGGTGTCGTTCGTCGTGCCGCTCGTCGTCTTCGGCGGCGGCGGCGCGCTCGGCGCGCTCGACGACGGCTCGCCGCACGCCGGGCTCGTCGTGCGGCTCGGCGGCGCGCTCGGGCTCGCGGCCACCGGCGGCGTGCTCGCCCGGCTGCTCGCGCCGCTGCGGGATGCGGGCGTGCGGCGGGCGGTCGCGCGGTTCGCCCGCCGATCGCCGCGCAGCTGGTTCGTCGGCGTCGTCGTCGCGCTCATGGCGCTGAGCTACCTCGCGGCGCTCGTGCTCGGCGAGCTCGCGTTCCCGGGGGTGCCGGCGCCGTTCCTGCTGCTGCTCGTCGCCTGGTGGGCGCACGGCCTCGCCGCACGGGCCGTGCCGACGCCCGGCGCCTGAGCCCGGCGCGAGGGCGGGGCCGGCAGGGGCCGACGGGCGCCGGCGGGCTCAGCCGCGGTGGCGCAGCCGCTCGGTGACCTTCGGGTGGAACACGAGGATGAGGCCGAGCAGCGAGATGCCCGCGAGTCCCCAGCCGATCGCATCCGCCATGTCGCCCTGCAGGATCACGACCGCGACGGCCGCCTGCAGCACCTGCCACACCATCGTGATCGAGCGCGTCCACGGCTGACCGCGCAGGATGCCGGTGAACACGCCGAACAGCGTCGCCGACGCGATGAGCGCGAGCACGACGAGCGCGATCGACGAGGCGAGCGAGAGCGCCGGCAGCGTGAGGATGTCGACGACGAGCAGGCCCGCGACCGCGAGCATCACCAGCGCCTCGATGAGCACCACCCCGAGCAGCGCCTTCACGGGCAGGCTCAGCGGCGGCAGCGGCGTGTCGGGAGAGGGGTCGGACAAAAGAAATCCTTGATCAGCCTGCAACTGCGTGGCAAGATGATAACTCAGATCGGGGCAACGTCTGCTGTGCGCGACAACTTGTCGATTCGCGCGCCGTCCGCCCCGTGCGAGCTCCTCGGACTGGAGTCGTTGTGTCGCGCCCGCGGGCGCAGGAAAAGGAGCACCTGACTGATGGATTGGCGTGATGCGGCCGCTTGCCTCGATGCCGACCCCGAACTGTTCTTCCCCGTCGGCAACACCGGCCCCGCGCTCGAGCAGATCGACGCCGCCAAGTCGGTGTGCGCCCGTTGCCGGGTGACCGAGCAGTGCCTGCAGTACGCGCTCGAGACGAGCCAGGACTCGGGCGTGTGGGGCGGGCTGTCGGAGGACGAGCGCCGCGCCCTGAAGCGCCGCGCCGCCCGCGCGCGCCGCGCTTCGTAGGCGAACGAGCATCGAGCGCCCCGAGCCGGACGGCCGGGGCGCTCGATCGTTTCCGGCGTCCGCCTCAGCCCTCGATGACGCCCCAGCGCTTCGGCACCCGGATGCGCACCCGCGTGCCCTCGCCGGGCGTCGAGTCCCAGGTGATCGAGCCGCCGAGCTCGCCCTCGACGAGCGTGCGCACGATCTGCGTGCCGAGGCCGTTGCCGATCGATCCCTCGGCCATGCCGCGGCCGTTGTCGTCGACGTCGATGTCGAGGTAGTCGTCGTCGCGGTGCACGCGCACGAGCACGCGGCCCTCGGTGGCGCCGGCGTCGAAGCCGTGCTCGACGGCGTTGGTGACGAGCTCGGTGAGCGCGAGCGCGAGCGGCGTCGCGTACTCGCTCGGCACCGCGCCGAACGTGCCCTCGAGCGCGGGCCGGATGAACCGGCCGCCCTCGCCGCTCGCGACCTCGGTGGCGAGCTTCATCACCCGCATGAACACCTCGTCGAACTCGACCGACTGCGAGAAGCCGCCCGAGAGGGTGTCGTGCACGACCGCGATCGACGAGACCCGGCGCATCGCCTGCAGCAGCGCCTCGCGGCCGTCCTCGCTGCGGGCGCGGCGGGCCTGGATGCGCAGCAGCGCGGCGACGGTCTGCAGGTTGTTCTTCACGCGGTGGTGGATCTCGCGGATCGTCGCGTCCTTGGTGATGAGCTCCTGCTGCTGGTGGCGCACATCGGTGGTGTCGCGGCAGATGACGATGGCGCCGAGCCGGCGGCCGTGCCGGTGCATCGGGATCGCCCGGAGGGTGACGGTGGTGCCGTGCGCGTCGACGTCGGTCATCCACGGCGCGCGGCCGGTGACGACGAGCGGCAGCGCCTCGTCGACGGTGACGTGGTGCTTGTCGTCGTCGACGAGCATCGAGGCGACGTCGGCGAGCGCCTCGCCCTCGAGCTCGCCGCCGAAGCCGAGCTTGTTCATCGCCGACAGCGCGTTCGCGCTCGCGAAGGTGACGACGCCCTCGGGGTTGAGGCGGATGAGGCCGTCGTGGGCCCGGGGCGCGCCCCGCCGCGAGAACTCGGGGGCGTCGGGGTCGGGGAAGTCGCCGGCCTCGATCATGTCGAACAGGTCGTCGCTCACCTCGTGGAAGGTGACCTCCTGCCGGGTGAGCACCCGGTGGCCGGAGAGGTTCGTGTGGCGGCTGATGATCGCGATCGGATGCTCGGAGCGGGTGCGCGTGCCGTCGCCGTTGCGGCGCACCGAGAACACCGGGGTGACGGTGAGCTGCGCGGGGATCTCGTCGAACCAGTCGGGCTCGGTCGAGCGCACCGTGCGGCCCTCGTCGTAGGCGCGGCGGATGTGCGCCTCCCACTGCTCGCGCACCGGCTGACCGATGAGGTCGCGGTAGAACAGCGTCGGCGCGCCCGAGGGCCGCATCTGGCCGACGGCGATGAAGCCGCCGTCGTCGGTGCGCACCCAGAGCACGAGGTCGGCGATCGCGAGGTCGGCGAGCAGCTGCAGGTCGGCGGTCAGCAGCCCCAGCCACTGGCGGTCGCAGTCGTCGAGACGGCCGTGGCGCTGGAGCAGATTGGAGATGCTGGACACATCCGCAAGCCTAGGGGAGCGAATCCTCGGATCGGCCGACCGGCGCGAGGCTCGCGGCGAGCGCCCGCAGCTGCCGGGCGAGGGGCGAGCGCGGCGCCGCCTCGGTGAGCGGCGCGGCCGCGCCGAGCGCCCGGTCGCAGGCGCGCGGGTCGTGCGGCAGCAGCACCGCGTCGTCGATGCCGCCGAAGCGGCGCAGCGCCTGCCGCACCTGCCCGGCGGCGTCGAGCCCGCCCGACGCCGCCCGCACCCGGTTGGCGACGGTGGTGACCGGCACCGCGTCGCCGAGCCGGTCGACGAGCGCGCGGCGGGCCCGCAGGAAGCGCGGGATGCCGATCGGCGTCGCCTCGCAGACCGCGACGACGGCGTCGCTCGACTCGAGCGCGGCGAGCGCGGCGGCGTTGCGGCGCGGGGCGGCGACGTCGCTGATGAGCTCCTCGTCGGTCTCGAGGTTGAAGCCGACGTCGACGATGACGACGTCGGCGACGGCGCGGCAGGCGGCGAGCGCGCCGCGCACCCGGTCGCGCCCGAGCTCGGGCCAGCGTGCGGGGTTCGCGATGCCGGTGAGCACGCGGAGGTTCGGGCGGTCGCCGGCGGTCGAGGCGATGCGGTCGAGCTCGGCGGCGTCGAGCGCGTCGGCGCCGGCGAGGCGGCAGGCCGCCGCGAAGCCGGGCGCCTCGTCGGTGATGCCGAGCAGCGGCGCGATCGCCCCGCCGTAGGTGTCGGCGTCGACGAGCAGGGCGCGGTGGCCGGATGCGGCGAGCGCGCCGGCGAGGGCCGTCGCGATCGTCGTGCGGCCGGGCGCCCCGTGCGGACCCCAGACGGCGATCACTGTGCCGCGCGGCGGCCCCGCGGGGCGGGGATGCGCAGGGTCGGGCCGCTCGGCGCCGGGGCGCGCCATGCCCGGGTCCGCCGTGCCGGGATGCGCCATGCCCGGGTGCGCCGTGCCGGGGTGCGCCATGCCCGGGTGCGCCGTGCTGGGGTGCGCCGTGCCGGGATGCGCCATGCCGGGATGCGCCGTACCGAGCTGCGCCGAGCCGGGATGGTCCGCGGCGGGATGCGCCGTTCCCGGATGCGCCGTACCGGGAAAGGCGATGCCCGGACGCACGGCACCGGGATGCAGGGCACCGGACCGCGCCGAGCCGGGCTGCGCCGTCGCGGGCGTCGCCGACGCGGCCGCGTCGAGGCGGGGCTCGTGGCCGTCGGCGCGCCCAGGCTCGCCCCGGCGGCGCGACCGGCGGCGATCGCGGCGCTCCTGCTCGCGGCGCCGGCGGCGGCTGCCGTCGGCCGGCCCCTCGCCGTCGTTCGGGCCGGCCCCGCCGTGCGCGGCCGGTACCTCGTGCGCGCCGGTCCCGGGTGCACCGGATCCGTACGGTCCGGGCACCGCGGCGCGAAGTCCGGCCGCTCCGTACTCCGGCGCCGTTCCGCCGACCGGCCCAGCCGCATCCGCACCGGCCGCGCCCCGGCCGCCCGGCCGAGCAGCGCCTCCACGGCGGGCCACCCCTCCCCCGCGTCCGCGCGGTCGACGACGCCGAGCCCGGCGGCGTGCGAGCGCTCGAAGTCGCCGGCGACGAGCGCGATCGTGCGCGCGCCGGCGGCGTCGCAGGCGGCGAGGCTGCGGGCGGTGAGCGTCTCGGGGCCGCCCTGCAGCAGCGCGGCGTCGGGCCGCAGAGCCGCGACGGCGGCGACCACCGCATCCGCGCCGGTCACCCGGTCGACCACCTCGTGGCCGCCGCGCACGAGGCCCTCGAGCAGGCGCGCCTCGATCTCGAAGTCGACGGCGAGGAGGATGCGCATCAGGGTCGCTCCTCGGGCGCCGAGTGCAGCGGCACGACGTGCAGCCGCGAGCCGTTCGTCACCGCCGCGAGCACGGTCGGCACCTGCTCGGCGGGCACCCGCAGCTCGAGCTCGACCTGGCCGCCGCCGATCATCCGGTCGTGCTCGACGAGCCGCACGACGTGCGCCTGGGCGACGAGCTCGGTCGGCGTCTCGTAGGCGCCGGGCCGCTCGCTCGGCGCGGCCGACCAGAGCGACACCTGCGCGCCCGCGGCGACGCCGCCCGGGGTCGAGCCGCTGATCGGCACGACGACGCTCGACTGCGAGCGGTCGGCATCGCCGATCGCGCTGAGCGGCACGAACTCGCCCGCGCCGACCGGCCGGGTGACGATCGCCCCGCCCTCGGGCAGCGACTCGGGCGTGAGGTAGAGGTCGAGGCCGGCGCTCTCGCGCACCTCGACGAGCGCGAGCCGGTCGCGGTCGAGCGCCTCGCCGGGCGCGATCGGCGCGGCGGCGGCGAGCACGACGACGGTGCGGTTCGCCGAGAGCACGACGGCCGCCGTGCCGGCGATCGAGGCGAGCACGAGCACGATGCCGACGAGCATCCTCGGGTCGAGCTGGGGCAGGCGGCGGCGCGCGGTGGCGGGCATGGGGCTCCTTCGGCGGTGCGGACGAGTCGATGGTGCACCGACCCGGAGAACGCCGCGAGAGTTATCCACAAGAACGTCGACGGCGGTCGATCCGGCGGATAATGACTGCCATGCCCCCTTCCGCCCCGCGCCGTTTCGACCGGTTCCTCACGCTCGCCGACGTCGCCGATGTGCTCAACGTCGAACTCGACGTCGTGCGCGAGCTCGTCGAGTCGAACGAGCTCGCGGCGATCCGCATCGGCGAGGCCGGCCAGTGGCGGGTCGAGCAGCGCGCGCTGCAGGACTACGTCGACGACCAGTACGAGCTGCGCCGCCGCCAGGCGCTCTACGAGCAGCAGGAGTTCGTCGACCTCCCCGAGCTGCACGTGCGCCCCGACCGCCGCTGAGCCGGGTGCCGCGGCGCGGATGCGGCCGGGTCAATCGGTTCCGATGCGCACGAGCACGAGATCGTCGAGCGGGATGATGCGGGTGAGCGCCACCTGCGACTCGCGCCGCACCGCGTCGCTCGAATGCACCGCGACGTCGACGTGGTCGCGGCCGACGCGGTCGATGGTGCCGTGCACGACGCCGAGCCGGGTCGACAGCTCGCAGGCGACGCGACGGCGGGCGAGGTCGCGCAGCGCGATCGCCAGGCCGAGGCGGGCCGAGAGCGACGACGGCCGCTCGGACCGGACGGCGAGCGAGGCGGCGGTCTGCTCGCGATCGAGCAGCAGCGCACCGACTCCGGCGAGCGGCACGATGCAGGCGCCGTAGCGGTGGGCGGCGCCGGCGAGGTCGGCCCCGATCCAGTCGGCGCCGAACTCGACCGGCACGATGTCGACCCGCTCGCCGTCGTGCAGCTGCAGGCCGATGCGCTCGCCCGGCCGCAGCGCGGCCGCGAGCGCCACGAGCCGGTCGCGGACGGTGAGCCGGGCGACCCGCAGCCGCTCCTCCTCGAGCTCGGCGCGACGGCGCTCCTCATCGAGGCCGGCGTCGAACTGGCTCGCGAGGTCGTCGAACAGGTGATCCCAGCGCACGCCCCGAGTGTGCCGGATGCGGAACCGCCGCCGGCGGGTTATCCACAGTTTCCGTCCGTTCACGCGGAGTTCGCCGGGATGCGGGCACAATCTCCCCCAGTGCTCCACTTCTTCGTTCCGCACGACCGGAAAGTCACGAGGCCATGGTCACCGCCGACGCCACCGCCACGCCCGCGCCCAGGGAGCCGCGCCGCCGCCGCGCGAACCTCCACCCGACCCTCCACATCGCCCCCGCCCCGGTCGACGCCCCGCCGACGTCGGCGCCGGCCGGCGAGCCGCTGCCCGACCCCGAGCCGCTGCTGCGCAACCTCGGCCGCGGCGTCGTCGAGGCGATCGGCGGGTTCCGCGAGGTCGAGCAGATCGCCCGCTGGGTCACTCCCGAGGTGTTCGAGCTGCTCGTGCGCCGCGCCCAGCACGCGAAGCGCGCCCGCGCCCTGCGCGGCCTGCCCGAGCGTCGGCCGACGATCTTCGCGCGCGCCTGCGTGCACCAGGAGGTCGCGCCCGATGTCGTCGAGGCGACCGTGATCGTCGACCTCGGCCCGCGCGTGCGCGCCGTCGCGATCCGCCTCGAGCGCTACCGCGACCGCTGGCGCGCCGAGCGCATCCACGTGCTGTAGCGCCCGGCGCGCTGCCCGACCGCGGCCCTGCCGCTCATCCGCGCACGAACTCCCCGCGCACTACCCGCGCGGCGAGCACCTCGAGCAGCCGCAGCCCGGCGAGCATGTCGTCGTCGCTCGTGCGCTCGAGCTCGTTGTGGGTGATGCCCTCCGCGCTCGGCACGAAGAGCATGATCGTCGGCACGTGGTCCTTGAGGTTCGTCGAATCGTGGCCGGCGAGCGTGCGCACCACCCGGTGCTCGAGCCCGAGATCGTCGGCGCAGGCGCGGGCGAGCTCCATCCCCGCCCGATCGTACTCGTTCGCGCCCCAGTGGTGCTCGGCGCCGCGCTCGATGCGCACCCCGGCGCGCTCGCCGATCTCGTCGATGCGGCGGCGCAGCTCGGCGTCGGCCTCGGCGAGCCGCTCGGGATCGGTGGCGCGCACGTCGACGAGGAGGTCTACGCGGCTCGCGACGACGACCGGCGAGTTCGGGAAGACCGTGAACTCGCCGCACGAGGTGATGACCATGCCGCCGTCGTCGGTGAAGCGCTCGGCGACCTCCCGGGCGGCGACGACCATCGAGGCGGCCGCGAAGAGCGCGTCGCGCCGGTCGGCGATGACGGTCGCGCCGGTGTGGCTCTGCTCGCCGTGCACGGTGTACTCGTACTTGTCGGCGCCCCAGGTCGACTCGACGAGCCCGATCGTCGCGCCGGCGTCCTCGAGCGAGCGACCCTGCTCGATGTGGATCTCGAGGTAGGCGGCGAGATCGACCTCGGCATCGCCGAGCCCGTCGATCGCCTCGAGCGCCTCGCGCACCGTCACCCCGGCGGGGTCGGCGGTGGCGAGCGCCTGCTCGGCGTCGAGCTTGCCGGTGAAGACCGAGCTGCCCATCATCGAGGGCTTGAAGCGGCAGCCCTCCTCGTTGAACCAGTTCACGACGGCGAGGTTGAAGCGCGCCTCGCCCTCGCCGAGGCCGTCGCGCACCGCCGCGGCGGCATGGGCCGCGGCGAGCACGCCGTAGGCGCCGTCGAAGCGGCCGCCGAGCGGCTGCGAGTCGAGGTGCGAGCCGATCGCGACGTAGGGGGCGCCGGGCACGAGCTCGAGCAGCGCGAACTGGTTGCCGACGGCGTCGCAGCGCACCTCGAAGCCGTGCGCCTCGCACAGCCCGCGGAACCAGTGGCGGGTGCGGCCGTCGGCGGCGGTGGCGGCCTGCCGGTCGACGCCGCCGCGGGGCGTCGCGCCGATGCTGCTCATCGAGGCGAAGTCGGCGAGGAAGGCGGTGGGGTCGATGGTCATTTCAGGCTCCTCCTTGAGCGGTCGCGGCGGCGCGCGATGGTGCGGGGTCGGTGCCGCGCGGTCGGGCGCGGCGGTGCGGAGCGGGTCGCCGCATCGGCGCCCGCGGACGGGGTCAGGCGCGGTGGGTGCACTCGCCGCCGACGAACGTCGCGACGACGTCGAGCGCGTTGAGGTCGCCGGTCTCGAGCGGCGAGCCGCTGAGCACGGCGAGATCGGCGAGGCGGCCGCGGGCGAGCACGCCCCGGTCGTCCTGGCCGTTCGCGAGGGCCGACCACTCGGTGTACGAGCGCAGCGCCTGCTCCGGCGTCAGCCCCTCGTCGGGGCCGATCACGAGCCCGGTCTCGCTGCGGCGGTCGATGGCCGACTGCATCCCGCGGAGCATGTCGTTGTCGGCGACGGGCAGGTCGCTCGAGCCGGCGACGACGACGCCGGCGTCGGCGAGCGCGCGGCCGCGGTAGAGCCACTCGGTGCGCTCGGGCCCGACCTTCTGCGACATCTGGTCGCCGATCGGCTGCAGGAAGCCCGCCTGCGGGGTCGCGGCGATGCCGAGCCGGCCGGCGCGCTCGACCTGCTCGGGGCGCGAGATGCCGAAGTGCTCGATGCGGTTCGGGGGGCCGTTCGAGCCGAAGTCGCGCTGGCACTCCTCGATGAGGTCGAGGGCGAGGTCGATCGCGGCGTCGCCGATGGCGTGGAGCGCGATCGGCCAGCCGGCGCGATAGGCGGCGCGCACCCGCTCACGGTACTGCTCGGGGGTGTCGAGCAGGTAGCCGGTGTTGTGGTCGTGGCCGCAGAACGACTCGGTGACCGCGGCGGTCGCGCCGAGGAGGGAGCCGTCCATGAACACCTTCACGTGGCCGAGCCGCACGTGCTCGGTGCCGAAGCCGAAGGTCTCGCCGAGCCCGATGCCCCGCCCGCCGCCGGCGCCGTGGAAGTCGGCGTCGTTCCCCGACAGCTCGCCGAGCGAGTCGAGGGCGGGCATGAGCTGGGCGCGGGCGTGCAGCCGGCCGGTGGCGCGGGCGACCTGGTAGGCGCGCACCTCGATCGGGCTGTGGCCGATCCAGCCGCCGCCGATGCCGGCCTCGGTGAAGCTCGTGATGCCCCGCTGCGCGTAGCGGCGGGTGGCCGCGTCGAGCGCGTCGGCGATCTGCTCGACCGAGTAGGGCAGCAGCATCCGCTGGATGAGGCTCTGCGCCGCCTCCTCGACGAGCCCGGTCGGGTCGCCGTTCGCGTCGCGGACGACGGCACCGCCGGTCGGGTCCTCGAAGTCGGGCTCGAGGGCGCCGACGAGCCGCAGCGTCGCGGTGTTCGTGATCGACGCGTGGCCGGAGGTGTGGCGGAGGTAGATCGGCCGGTCGCCGGTGATCTCGTCGAGCCGGGCGATGTCGGGGAACTCGCCGCCGTGGTGCTTCTGGTTGAAGCCGGTGCCGTGGATCCACGCCTCCGGGTCGTCGGCGAGCCGCTCGGCCTCGGCCTCGATCATCGCGTAGAGCTCGTCGAGCCCGCGCGCCCGGTCGAGCTGCAGGGCGGTGAGCCCGAGCCCCCACCAGGTGGTGTGGCAGTGGGCGTCGTTGAAGCCGGGCACGACCGTCGCCCCCGCGAAGCGCTCGACGCGATCGGCCTCGAGGCCGTCGAGCTCCTCGTCGACGCCGACGATGCGGCCGCCGATGACGCCGAGGCGGCGCGCCTCGGGGCGGTCGGGGTCGAGGGTGAGGATGCGGTCGGCGTCGATGAGCAGGTCGAGTCGCATCAGCGCGTCTCCTTCGTCTCGGTCGTCCCGGTGCCGGCGTGACCGGTGGTCTCCGGGCCGGCGTCGGGTCGGTTGTCGGTGGGGGCGGGCATCGTCTCGCGGTCGACGACGAGGTGCACGACGGCGGCCGTGCCGCTCGCGAGCGCCCGCTCGAACGCGCCGCGCGCATCCTCGGTGCGCTCGACCTTCTCGCCGAAGCCGCCGAACGAGCGCATCCACGCTCCGAAGTCGGGGTTGACGAGATCGGTGCCCGATTCGCGGCCCGGATAGTCGCGCTGCTGGTGGAGCACGATCGTGCCGTAGCGGCCGTTGTCGACGACCACCACGAGCGGCGCCGCGCCGGTCGCGATCGCCGCGGCGAGCTCCTGGCCGTTCATGAGGAAGTCGCCGTCGCCGCACACCGCGACGACCCGGCGCTGGGGATGCACGAGGCTCGCGGCGACCGCGGCGGGCACGCCGAGCCCCATCGCGCCGTTGCGCGGCCCGACGAGGCTGTTCGGCGCGCGGTGCTCGAGGTGCCGGTGGCCCCAGAGGGTCGCGTTGCCGGCGCCGTAGGTGCACACGCGGTCGGCAGGGAGCAGCTCGTCGAGCGCCGCGAACGCGACGCCGAGGTCGACGCCGCGCTCGGCGCCGTCGGGCCGGGGCGCGGCGAAGCGCCGCTGGTCGTCGGCGAGGGCCCGCATCCAGGCGTCGTCGCGCGCGCCGCGCAGGCGGGCGGCGTCGACGCCCGCGAGCGCCTCGACGAAGGCGGCCGGGGTCGCGACGACGAGCTCGTCGATGCGGCCGTCGTGCATCGTCGCCGCCGGGTCGGGCACGGCGAGCACGGTCGGCGCGTCCATCCCGGCGGTGTAGCCCTCGCTGAGCACATCGCCCCGCCCGCAGCCGACGAGCATGAGGAGGTCGGTCTCGTCGAGGCGGGCGGCGAGGGTGTCGGCGCGGCCGTAGCCGAGCCAGCCGGCGTAGGCGGCGGAGTCGTTCGGCACGGCGTCGTAGGCGCGCCAGTCGCAAGCGACCGGGAGGCCCGCCGCCTCGGCGAGCCGGGCGAGCTCGGCGCCGGTGGTGCCGTGCCAGCCGTCGCCGCCGGCGACGACGAGCGGGGCCCGGGCGGCGCCGAGCCGCTCGACGACGCGGTCGAGCTGCGCGGCGGGCACCGCCGGCGCGGCCACCGGGCGGGGCGCCGGCACCGGTGCCGAGGTGAGCTGCACGAGCACGTCCTCGGGCAGGCCCACCACGACCGGGCCGGGGCGGCCGGTCGCGGCGACCTGCATGGCCTCGGCGATCGTCTCGCCGGCCCGGTCGGCCTGCTCGACCGAGAGCACGCGCTTCGCGGTGGTGCCGAACCAGCCCTCGAGGCTGAACTCCTGGAACGACTCGCGGCCGCGGTCGGCGAACGGGATGAGCCCGACGAGCAGCACCATCGCGGTGGCGTCCTGCCAGGCGGTGTGCACCGCGATCATCGCGTTCGCGGCGCCGGGGCCGCGGGTGACCATGGCGATGCCGGGGCGGCCGGTGAGCCGGCCCTCGGCGAGCGCCATGAAGCCGGCGCCGCCCTCCTGGCGGCACACGACGGTGCGGATGCTCGCGTCGTGGAGTCCGTCGAGCACGTCGAGATAGCTCTCGCCGGGCACGACGTAGACGCGCTCGACGCCGTGGGCGGCGAGGGTGTCGACGATGAGGTGTCCTGCGGTGCGCGGCATGGCGCGGCTCCTTGCGATGTCGGCGGTGCGGGGGTCAGTGGCGGAATCCGGGCAGATCCACGCTCATCCGGGGCGAGAGGAGCGCCGACGCCGCGGTGAACAGCGAGAGGAAGGCGAGCACCGCGGCGGCGGGCCACCAGTGGTTCGCCGCCGAGGCGACGAGCGCGGTGGCGATCATCGGGATGAAGCCCGAGAGCATGCCGGCGGTGTTCTGCGCCATCCCGACGCCCGTGTACCGGTACTTCGCCGGGAAGAGGCCCGTGAGCACGGTGCCCGACGCCGCGTACGGCACCGACAGCGCGGCGACGGCGACGGTCATGCCGAGCACGATGAGGAATCCGTTGCCGCTCTCGATCATGAGGAAGCTCGGCCAGGCCAGCAGCGCCGAGCCGATGCCGCCCCAGAGGATGACCTTGCTCGCGCCGAACTTCGCACCGGCGCGACCGGCGAGGATCAGGACCGGGATCTCGACGGCCGCCGCGACCATGCCGCCGAGCAGCATGATCTCGCGCGAGTAGTCGAGGTGGGTCACGCCGTACCAGACGACGAACGCGGTCACGAGGTAGAAGCCGCCGATGCCGAGGAAGCCCGCGGCCATGCCGACGATGATGTGCTTCCAGTAGCCGCGGAGGGTGCTGGACACCGGGCTCTGATCGGTCTCGCCCTGCTCGAGCAGCTCCTCGAACACGGGCGACTCCTCGAGCTTGCTGCGGATCCAGACGGCCACGAGCAGCAGCGGGATCGCCGCCACGAACGGGATGCGCCAGCCCCAGGCGTCGAAGTTCTCCTGCGAGAGCCACAGGGCGAGGACGAAGAACGCGCCCGACGACAGGATCGTGCCGATCGGCGAGCCGATCTGGGGGATGGCCGCATAGACGGCGCGCTTCTCGAGCGGCGCGTTCTCGACGACGATCGTCATCGCCCCCGCCCACTCGCCGCCGACGAACAGGCCCTGGCCGATGCGCAGCAGCACGAGCAGGATGGGGGCCGCGATGCCGATGGCCTCGTAGGTCGGCAGCAGGCCGATGAGCCCGGTGACCACGCCGATGCCGACGATCGTGATCATCAGGATCTTCCGGCGGCCGATGCGGTCGCCGAGGTGGCCGAAGATGAGCCCGCCGATCGGTCGCGCCGCGAGCCCGACGCCGAACGTCGCGAACGACGACAGCGCGGCGGCCGTCGCGTTCTCGGTGTTGAAGTACTGGACGTTGAACACGATCGCGGCGGCCGCGCTGAACAGGAAGAAGTCGTACCACTCCATCGCGGTGCCGATGAGCGCACCGAGCGCGACGCGGTTCGCCTCCTTGGTCGTGAGTTGCTTCGCAGCGCCGTATTCGATCTGGGCCGTGGCCGGCCGTGACGTTTCAGCCAACTTCGCCTCCAAGCGAGTCATCGAGGCACCGTTGCCTCAGGTGTCACCTAGCGTTTCAGGGAGATTGCCCGAGTTCATTCGCCATCGGCCCCCGAACCGGCGGTATGATTTGTGCGGATGCACTTATCCTGGCGATATGCGCACTGAACCGCCCCGATCATCGCCCGCCGCCGTCGCCGTCAGCGGCGCGCTCGCGACCGTGCCGCTCCCGGCCGATGCCGCTCGCTGGCGCGAGCTCCTCGAGACCGTCGACGTCCCCTCGGTGGCCGAGCGGTTCGTCGAGCGCGTGCGCGAGATCGACGGCTACCGCCAGCCCCGAGTGCCGCTGTCGCGGATCCACGCGGACGCGGTGGAGTCGTTCACCCGACTGCTCGAGTCGCTCGCCACCGGCGATCCGGAGCTCACCCGGGCGATCGCCATCCATGTCGGCGTGACCCGCGCCCGGGCGGAGGTGCCGCTCATCTCCCTGATGTCGGCGATCCAGCTCGACTTCTCGATGATCTGGGACGAGCTGTGCGCACTCGGCGGCCCGGGCGACGCCGAGCTGCTGCTGCGGCACACGAACTCGGTGTGGCACGTCGTCGACAACTACGTCCGGCAGACCGAGCAGGCCTACCTCGAGGAGATGCACCGGATGGAGGATGAGGCCGCCTCGGTGCGCCGCGCGCTCATCACCGAGCTGCTCGGCGAGCCCTCGCCGCCGCCGAGCCGACTCGAGCAGCTCTCGGAACTGCTCGGGCTCGACCCCGACGCCGACTTCCTCGCCGTCCTCGCCCGAGGCGATGCGATCGCGCCGGCGCGCGTCGAGATCGCCCGCCTCGAGCGGTCCGGCCACCGGGTGCTGCCGCTCTACCACCACGGCGGTCTCGCGATCGTCCTGCCGCTCGAGCAGGACGGCGTGCAGGAGTCCGCCGGACGCCTGCGCGAGCTGCCGGTCGGAGTCGTCGAGCCGGTCGCCGGGCTCGCCCGAGTCTCCGCGGCGGCGCGATTCGCGGGCGAGCTCGCGACCCTCGCCGAGGAGCAGGGGCGCGCGGTCACGCCCGAGAGCGGCTGGCGGCAGCTGCTCCGGCGGCGGGTCGCCGGCCAACCGCTCGCCGGGGTGTTCGACTTCGATGACGCCCTCGCGGCGTGCGGCCGGGCCGAGCGCACGCATCTCTTGGCGGCGGTGAGCAGCTATCTGCGCACCGGCAGCGCCTCGATGTCGGCCGCCGAGCTCTACTGCCACCGCAACACGGTGACGAACCGGTTGCGGCGCTTCGCCGAGCTCACCGGCATCGACGTGACGGTGCCGGTCGAGGCGGCGCGTGCGGTGATCGCCTTCGCCTGACGCAGCGCGGCGCCTCACGCGTCGCCTGCGGCGCCGCCCTCCGGATCCACGAGCCACGCCCGCGCGGCGTCGACGTCGACGCCCCGCTCCCGCAGCCAGCCGCCCGCATCCAGACCTTCGAAGAAGTCGGCGATGGCCTCGCGGCGGCTCGAGATCGTCGCCGCGAGCTCCGCACCGGTCCGGTACGCCTCGTAGGGGTGGCGGGTGGTGCGCACGAGGTGGCGATGGTTCACCGAGCGCACGGCGCGCTCGTCGGCGTCCTGCAGCGCCGCGATCGGCGCGCCGAGGGCGCGCAGCAGCATCCCGGTGACGAGCCCGGTGCGATCGC
>JAAYAS010000191.1 GCA_012719255.1 Microbacteriaceae bacterium
CACCGTCAACCCGCTCATCCCCGGCGCCACCGGCTGCACATGCACGCACCGCTCGGCCATCGCCCGATCGAGACCCTCCGCCACCGACACCGGCGACACCTCCGCCACGATCCGCGCCGCGAGCTTGCCGAACTCGCGGGGCGTGCGGCGGGTGCCGCGCCCGCCGGCCGCCGCCTCGACCGACTCCGCGAGCAGGCGCCGCTCGAAGGCATCGCGGAGCGGCTCGCCATCGGCGGCGAGGCCGTCGAGGTGCGCGGACGCGCGATCGGCCGCGCGCAGGTGGGCGGCGGTGAGGGCGCCGGCGCAGTGCTCGGCCCAGAGCGCCGGCAGCCGCCGGGCCCACTCGCCGGCCTCACCGATGCGCTGATGCAGCGTGCGGCCGTTCTGCGCCGTGGGGATCGCGACCTCGGCGGCGAGGGCGCGCAGCGCGCCCGAGTGGGCGTCGCCGTAGCGCGAATCGCCGGCCCACTGGGCGGCCTCGGCCGCGGCGATGCCGTCGAGCCCGGCGAGCGCCTCGGCGTACGCGCCCTCGGCCGCCCGCAGCCGCTCGTGCGCGGCGATCGCGGCGGCGACCGCGCGCGGGCGCGGGTCGGGCGGGTCGGGCGGGTCGATGTCGACGAGCAGCGCCGTCGCTCCGCGCGGAACGACGTCGAAGGGACCGGGCGGCCGATCGCGCAGCGCGGTCGACAGGAGGCGGAGCAGGCGGGCGGACACCATCGCCATCGCGATACCTCCTCCTGGCTGCGCGGCGGGCCGACGCGACCAGATTATCGTACAAATATTCGATGGGCAATACCTCGTGCATCCATTCGACTCAGCACCGCGGGTCGACGACGAGATTGCCCACCTTGCGCCGCGAATCGATCCTCCGATACGCCTCCGACACCGCATCCAGGCCGCCGAGCTCCTCGACGAGCGGGTCGAATCCGCCCTCCTCGACGTACCGCAGCACGTCGGCGCAGAGCTCCGGCGACTCGGCCGCGACGCCGGCGATCACCGGACCGCGGGCCGCGATCGTGTCACCGAGACCGGCTGCGACGAGCACGAGCCGACCGCCCGGCGCGAGCAGCCGCATCCACTCGCGCCGCGGGGCGCCACCGACGGCGTCGAGCACGACGTCGAAGCGCTCGTCGAGCGCGCCCACCGGGGTGCGGCCGTAGTCGACGACCCGATCCGCGCCGAGCCCCGCGGCGAGCTCGGCGTTCGCCGCGCTCGTGACGGCGGTGACCTCCGCGCCGAGCGCGCGGCCGAGCTGCACCGCGGCCGAGCCGACCGAGCCGCTCGCACCGTTGACGAGCAGCCGCTCCCCCGGCCGCAGCCGCGCCCGATCTCGGAGGAAGTGCAGCGCCGTGGTGCGGCCGAAGAGCGCCGCGGCGGCCGCCGCGTCGCCGACCCCCTCGGGGATACGCACCAGCGAATCCGCGGCCACGGCGAGGCGCTCGGCATGGGCGCCCAGCCGCGCCCCGGCCATGCCGGCGACCCGCTCGCCGTCGCACCGGCCCGCGAAGGCGCTGCCGAGGATGCGGCGACGGGGGCCGCGCAGGCCGACGGCGAGCCTCGCGACGAGGCCGAAGCCCGACGGGAAGACGCCCGAGCGCATCCGGGCGTCACCGGCGGTGACCGCGACGGCGGTGAGGTCGACGACGACCTCGCCGTCGCGGGGCGCCGGCTCGGGCGCCTCGCGCACCGCGGCGACCTCGGGCGGTCCGTACGAATCGATGATGATGGCGCGCATTCCGGGGCTCCTCCCCCTCAGTGGACTTACACCTGTAAGACTCGCCCGCCGAATCCCGCTCTCGCTCGAGCGCATCGTCGAGGCCGCGATCGCGGTCGCCGACGAGGGCGGCCTCGACGCGGTGAGCATGCGCTCGGTCGCCCGCCGCCTCGACGTCGAGGCGATGTCGCTCTACCACCACGTGCCGAGCAAGGCCGCGCTCATCGACGCCGTCGCCGACGCCGTCTACGCGGCGATCGGCGCACCCGAGCCCGGCGCCGACTGGCGCGACGCCCTCCGCGGCAACGCGCGCGCCATGCTCCGCGAGCTGCGCGCGCATCCCTGGGCGCTCGCCGTCGTCGACAGCCGCAGCACGCCCGGCCCGCGGCTCCTCGCCCACCACGACGCCGTGCTCGGCGCCCTCCGCGCCGGCGGCCTGCCCGTCGGGCTCGCGATGCACGCCTACTCCCTCGTCGACGCGTTCGTGTTCGGCACCGCGATCACCGAGCGCAACCTCCCCTTCGACCCCGCGACCGGCGGCGACGAGTTCGCCGCCGGCTTCGAGCTACCCGACTCGCTCCCCCACCTGCGCGAGCTGGTCGCCGCGCTGCTCTCGGGCGACGGGTTCGACTACAGCGACGAGTTCAACTTCGGGCTCGAGCTCATCCTCGACGGCATCGCCCGGCGCCTGCCGGGCTGATTTGGCCCACCCGGGATTCGGATGCTAGGCTCGTCACTTGTCTCCGGGGCTATGGCGCAGTTGGTAGCGCGTCTCGTTCGCAATGAGAAGGTCAGGGGTTCGAATCCCCTTAGCTCCACTCTCGGAACGCCCCCGGCTCCCTGCTGCACGCAGGAGCGCCGGGGGCGTTTCTCGATCTCGGCCCCTACGATGCCCGCATGACCGCACCGGCCGACACCCCCGCCGAGACCGCATCGCCCGCCGACACCGACGCTCCGAGCTTCGCGGGCGCCCGCCTCCTCCGCGCCGACTTCACCGGCGCGACGCTGCTGCGCGCCAAGCTCCGCGGCGCCACCGTCCGCTGGTCCGACCTCACCGGGCTCACGGTGCGCGAATGCGACGTCGACGGCCTCGAGATCGACAGCCACGACCTCTTCTTCGGCTCGCTCGTCGTCAACGGCGTCGACGTCGTCCCGCTCGTCGACGCCGAGCTCAACCGCCGCTTCCCCGGCCGCGAGCTCCAGTCGAGCACCGAGCCCGAGGGGCTCCGCGCCTCGTGGGAGGCCGTGCAGCGCGCCTGGACCGAGACCGTCGAGTCCACGCCCCCGGAGCAGCGGGATGCGAGCGTCGGCGGCGAGTGGTCGCTCGCGCAGACGCTGCGGCACCTCGTGCTCGCCGCCGACGCCTGGCTCGGCGCCGCCATCGAGGAGCGCGAGCGGCCCTTCCACCCGATCGGGCAGGTCTTCACCGGCGCCGCCGAGATGGGCCTCGACACCTCGATCTTCCGCGAGCCGACCGACTTCGACGAGATCCTCGCCGTGCGCGCCGAACGCCAGCAGCGGGTCGCGGAGGCGCTCGCGCGGGCGACGCCCGAGCTCCTCGACGAGCCCCGGCGCAACCCCTGGGACCCCGACGGCGAGTGGCGCCCCATGGTCGGCGACTGCCTCCGCGTCATCCTCGAGGAGGAGTGGGCGCACCTGCGCTGCATCCGCCGCGACCTCGCGACGCTCCGGGGCGGCGCCGAGTAGCGCCGTCCCCTACGCTGACGGGCATGCCCCGCATCCCCTCGCCCTTCGGCGCCCGGCTGCGCGCCTCGCACGACGACTTCGTCGCCGAGCGCCCGCCCGGCGCCGACGAGGACGTGCACATGCTCCCCGGCATCGTCGACCTCGTCGTCGAGCGGTGCAGCTCCCCCGGCGGCGTCGTGCTCGACCCCTTCGCCGGGTTCGGCACCACCCTCGACCGGGCAGCGCGCCTCGGCCGGCGGGCCGTCGGCGTCGAGCTCCTGCCCGAGCGGGTCGAGTACGCGCGGCGCCGAGCGCCCGGCGCGACCGTCGTCGAGGGGGATGCGCGGGGGCTCCTCCGCGTGCTCGGCGCCGAGCTCCCGCGGGCGCCCGGGGGCGTCGACCTCGTGCTCACCTCGCCGCCGTACATGACCGCGAACGACCACCCCGCCGATCCGCTCACCGCGTACGAGGAGGACACCGGCGACTACGACCGCTACCTCCGCGAGCTCGGGCTCGTCGCCGCGCAGTGCGCACGGGCGGTGCGGCCGGGCGGCTGGGTGGTGTGGAACGTCGCCGACATCCGCTACCGCGGACGCACGACCCCGCTCATCGCCGACTGCGCCGGGGTGCTCACGCGGCACCTCGAGCCGGTCGCGATCGTGCCGATCGAATGGGACCGCCTCCCCCACGACCTCGTCGCCGACGCGCTCCTCGTGGTCCGACGGCCGGAGGCCATCACCGCCGGGTGACTCCCAGGCGGAGCGCCGCCGACGCCGAGCCGCGGCCCGTACGATGCCCGGCATGAGCCTGGGATACCTCACCGAGCAGCCCACCCGCGCCGAGGTCGACGCCCTCGACGGCGCGACCGTCGTCGAGTTCGGCGCGAACTGGTGCGGCATCTGCGCCGCCGCGAAGTCCGACATCGACGCCGCCCTCGAGCGGACGGGCCTGCGCCGCATCAAGGCCGAGGACGCGAAGGGGCGGCCACTCGGCCGATCGTTCGGCGTGAAGCTCTGGCCGACGCTCGTGCTCCTCCGCGACGGCGAGGAGGTCGGCCGCGTGGTGCGGCCCTCGAACCGCGAGCAGGTCGAGCGCGCCCTCGCGGATGCGGGGCTGGTCGCGGGCTGATCGGCGGCGCGTCGGCCTAGTCGTCGGGGTCGCGGGTCGGCTGCGGGCGCGGTCCGCCGGTCGGCCCCGGCTCATCGGTCGGCTCCGGGTCGTCGCTGGGATCGGGGTCCGGCTCCGGCTCCGGCTCGGGCTCCGGCTCCGGGGCCTCGGTCGTCGGCGCCGGCGCCTCGGTGGTCGGCGGCGCGCTCTCGGTCGGCGTCGGCTCCGGGGCGACGGTCGGCACCGGGACCCAGGTGGTCCGCGACTCCATGTCCTCGTCGCGCACCTTGCCGAGCGCGCTGCCGAGCGTGACGGCGTCGGCGCAGAGCGCGTCGAACTGCTCGAGGCTGCGGTGCGAGCGCAGCGACTCCTCGGCGGCGTAGACCTCCTGGTCGGCGGTCCAGCTCGCCTGGTTCCACTCGCCCATGAGCACCTCGACGTGGTCGGCGAGGCGCAGCGAGTAGACGTCGACGAAGTGCTCGCGCGCCTCGTCGACGAGCCGCTGCGTCGCGGCCGGGTCGTCGTCGCGCACCGAGTCGTCGATCGCGTCGAGCTTCGCCTTCATCTCGGCGGTCGCGTCGTCGGGCGCGAACGCCGAGGTCATCGCGTAGCAGCCGAGGAGGCCCCGCGCCGACTCCTGGGCGGCGAGCACCTCGGGCGAGAGCCGCACGAGCGGCTCCCCGGTCGACGCCGCCTCGGCCTCGAGGCTCGCGCGCTGGGTGGCCCCGATGAACGAGATCAGCGCCGGCAGCAGGATGCCGACGACGAGCAGGATCGCGAGCGCGCCGGTCCACTGCAGCCGGTTCGACTGCGCGGCGCCGCGCCACCGGGCGAACGGCCCGCCCGAGCGCAGCCGCGCGTTCGACGAGCCGAGCCGGATGCGCTCCGGCCCCTCGGCGCTGAACAGCCCGCCATCGACCCGGATCGGGTCGGCGTCGGTGCTGTCGAACGGGTCGACCTTCGGGGTGGCCATTCGGCAATGCTAGATCATCCGAGCGGCACTGCGGCGATCGCTCAACCGGCGCGCCGACGGCGCAGCACGGCGTCGAGATCGGCGCAGTCGCCCTCGCCGTACTCGCCCGCGAGCGCCGCGACGTCGCCCATCCGCTCCCAGTCGCCGCCGACGGTGATCGCGTCGACGCGGCGGGCTCGCTGACCGCGGCGGCCGAAGTCGGCGCCCTCGGCCTCGCGGTGCGCGGCGCGCAGCGCCTCGGTGGCCCGCTCGGCCTCCTCGCGCAGCAGGTCGGCGATCTCGCGGTCGACGGCGTCCTCGTCGCGCGCGGGCCGGTCGGGGTCGGTCGGGTCGGTCGGCGGCAGCTCGCCCGCCGTGGCGCGCTCGAGGTAGAGCGGCTTCGGCAGCGGCACCGGGGTCCAGGTGCGGGCGCCGTCGGGCGCGGGCGCGGCGCTCGGCTCGATGTCGTGCACGACGAACGGCGCGGTCTCGTGCGCGGCCTGCGCGATCGGGGCCGGGGCCTCCTCGGCGACCGGCACGGCCGGGGCCGCGAGCGCCGCCTGCGCGACGAGGTGGATGCGCTGGAGCATCCACACCGCGCCGCCGACGAGCGCGCCGCCCGCGATCACCAGGCCCGCGCCGAGCGCCGTGGCGGCGCCGCCCGAGAGCACGAGGACGCCGACGGCGAGCACGGCGAGCCCCGCGAGCGCGACGCCCGTCGAGGCGAGCCGACCGCGCCGGCGGCGTGCCGCCGCCTCGCGCATCGCATCGGGCAGCCGCGGGGTCTCGGCGGTGAGCCGCCGGTGCACGGCCCGCTCCGATCCCGAGGCGCCGTTCGCCCATCGCTCCTGCGCGCTGCGGCCCTCGCCGGCCGCGAGCGCCTCGCGCTCCGCCGCCAGTCGCGCCGCCTCGCGCGCCCGTGCCGCGGCCGCGCGCCGCGCCTCCGCTTCCATCATCTCGGCCTCCGCCCTCGCGAGTTCCTCGGCGAGCTGGGTGGTTCGCGTCTCGGCCGCCACTCGCCACGTCTCGGCCCGAAGTCGTTCCTCGTGCAGCTCGCGCTCCGCCCGCTCGGCCTCGAGCCGGGCCTGCTCGCGCTCGGCGCGCTCGCTCGCCCGCTCGGCGCGCCGCAGCTCGCGGCGCTGCGCGCGGACCACCCGCGCGCGGGCCTCGAGCTCGACCACCTCGGGGCGCTCGGCCGTCTCGGCGAGCGCCCGGATCGTCTGCTGCAGCCGGATCGCATTGCGCTGCTGCAGGCGCTCGTTGTGGTCGCGCACCCAGACGGGCACGAGCACGCCCACCCAGAGCAGCGCGACGAGCGCGAGCACGATGCCGCTGGCGCCTCCGAACTCCTGCATGCCCTCAAGGTAGGAGCCGGTGTGACGGATGTGACGAATTGTGCTTGGCGTGTCCCCTGAGACTCAGCCGAGTCCGGGTCTCGCGGCCGCGGATTCGTCGACGCCGCCCTCCCGCCAGCGGCGCAGCACGCCGGCCGGCACCTCCTCGCGCACGAGCGCGAAGCAGTCGTGGTCGCGCCAATCGCCGTCGATGTGGATGTAGCGCAGCCGCCGGCCCTCGTAGCGGAAGCCGAGCTTCTCGACCACGCGCAGCGAGGGGGCGTTCTCGGGGCGGATGCAGATCTCCATCCGGTGCAGCCCGAGCTGCGAGAAGCAGTGGTCGGTGGCGAGCGCGACGGCCGTCGGCGTGATGCCGCGGCCGGCGACGTGGCTGCCGACCCAGTAGCCGAGCGTCGCCGACGAGACGGCGCCGTACTGGATGCCCGAGACCGTGAGCTGGCCGACGATGCGGCCGTCGACGACGAGCACGAACGGCATCGCCGTGCCCTCCGCCGCCTGGTCGAGCAGGCCGCGGATGCTGCCGCGCACGTCCCAGCGGCCGCTGCCGCCCGGCAGGGTCGCCTCCCACGGCTGCAGCCACTGCCGGTGCTCGAGCAGCACCTGCTCGAGCTCGCGCGAGTCCCGCATCCGCACCGAGCGCATCGTCAGCCCGCCGTCGACGAGCGTCGGCGTGAACCCGGGGGCGAACGGGTTCACGCGCCGGGTTCCTCCCCGAGGGCCGCGGCGTCGGTGCGGAGCCACTCGCGCACGGCGGGGCCGATCTCGGGATGCTGCGCGGCGAGCTCGAGGTTCGCCTTGAGGTAGTCGAGCTTGTTGCCGGTGTCGTAGCGGCGGCCGGGAAAGACCATGGCGATGACGCCGCCGGTGCCCTCGGGGTCGGCCGCGAGCTCCTGCAGCGCGTCGGTGAGCTGGATCTCGCCGCCGCGGCCCGGGCCGGTGCGCTCGAGCACCTCGAACACCTCGGGGCGCAGCACGTAGCGGCCGATGATCGCGAGGTTCGAAGGGGCGTCCTCGGGGGCCGGCTTCTCGACGAGCGAGGCGACGCGCACGAGCGGCCACTTCGCGCCGTCGAGCGCCTCGTCGGTCTCGGCGGGGGTGACGATGCCGTACGAGGAGGTGAGCTCGTGCGGCACCTCCTGCACGGCGATGACGCTCGCGCCGGTGCGCTCGTTCACCGCGATCATCTCGGCGAGCATCGCGCCGCCGTCGACGATGATGTCGTCGCCGAGCAGCACCGCGAACGACGAGCGGCCGACGTGCTGCTTCGCGCGGAGCACCGCGTGGCCGAGGCCGAGAGGCTGGCCCTGGCGGAGGTAGTGGACGTCGGCGAGCTCGTTCGCGGCGCGCACCGCCGCGAGCCGGGCGTCGTCGCCGCGGGCCGCGAGGGTCTCCTCGAGCTCGGCGACGCGGTCGAAGTGGTTCTCGAGCGGCGTCTTGTTGCGGCCGGTGACCATGAGCACATCGCCGATGCCGGCGTCGACGGCCTCCTCGACCACGTACTGGATCGCGGGCCGGTCGACGACCGGGAGCATCTCCTTCGGCAACGCCTTCGTCGCCGGGAGGAATCGGGTTCCGAGCCCCGCCGCGGGGATCACTGCCTTGGTCACTGCGCCTGCCATGGGCTCACCCTACTAGTTGCCTAGGGTGGGAGGATGACGACCGCGCCCCGACCCGCCGACGAGAAGTCCCGGCTCCGCGCCGAGGTGCGCGCCCGCCGCCGCGAGCGGGATGCGGCGGCCCTCGCGGCCGTCGAGCGCGCGACGAGCGCGCGGCTGCGCGAGCTCCTCACGGCGACGGGCGGCCGGCGCATGGCCGCGTTCCTGTCGACGCCGCTCGAGCCGAGCACGCGGCTCTTCCTGCGGTGGGCGCGCGCGTACGGCGTCGAGGTGCTGCTTCCGGTGCCCCACGACGACGGCCGGCTCGGCTGGGCGCTCGACACGGGCGAGGAGCGGCTGAGCGCACGGTGGCGGGTGCCCGAGCCGGCCGGCCCCGAGCTGCCGCCGGGAGCGCTCGCCGGAGCCGGCCCCGTCGTGATCCCGGCCGCGCTCGTCGACCGCGCCGGCGGCCGGCTCGGCTGGGGCGGCGGCTTCTACGACCGCGCGCTCGCCGAGCTCGACCGCATCCCCGCCGCCGACCGGCCCGAGGTCTGGGCGCTCGTCCACGACGACGAGCTCGTCGACCGGGTGCCCCGCGAGCGGCACGACCGGCCGGTCGACGGCGTCGCGACACCGGCCGGACTCGTCCGGTTCGCCTGACCGTCGCCGCGGCGCTTCCCACCGTCCCGAACGCACGATAGCCTTGGCTGTCGCCCATCGCGGCACCACCCCGGTCGCCGACGCCGATCGCGTCCGCGCCACGGCATCCGACTCCCCCCACCCCGGGAGCATCGACTCAGTCAGAAGGAGGAGCTCATGAAGGGCTTCAAGGAATTCATCATGCGCGGCAACGTGATCGAGCTGGCCGTCGCGGTCATCATCGGCGCGGCGTTCACCGCCATCGTCACCGCGCTGGTCGAGGGCATCTTCAACCCGATCATCGCCGCCATCTTCAACGCCGACGCGATCGCCGACGCGACCGTCACCATCGGCTCGGTGAACCTCGGCATCGGCGCGGTCATCGCCGCCGTGATCCAGTTCCTGCTCATCGCGCTCGTCGTGTACTTCGTGATCATCATGCCGATGAACAAGCTCAACGAGCAGATGTACATCCGCAAGCACGGCAAGAAGCCCGAGGAGGAGGAGGCCGCCGCCTCGGAGACCGACCTGCTCACCGAGATCCGCGACCTGCTCAAGGAGCGCCGGGTCTAGCGACCCCGGCATCCCGGCCCGAGGCCCCGACGACGCGAGTCGCCGGGGCCTCCGTCGTCGGGGCTCCCCTCAACCCGCGTCGCGCCGCAGCGTCTCGGGCGCGAGCAGCCAGGCGACGAAGGGCACCGCCATCACGAGCGCGGCGGCGCCGAACGCCCACGGGTAGCCCCAGGCGTCGATGATGAGCCCGGCGACCATCGGCCCGGCGATCTGGCCGACGTCCTGCGACATCTGGAACACCGCGAGCGGCCGGCCGCCCGACCGGTCGCGGCCGATGAGGTCGGCGATCGCCGCCTGCTCGGCGGGCGCCGAAAGACCCGAGCCGAGGCCCGCGACGAAGCTCGCGACGAACGCGAACCACAGCGCCCCGGTGATCGCGAACAGCACGATGCCGACGAACGCGATCGCCACCCCGACGAGGATGAGCGGGCGGCGGCCGAGCCGGTCGCTCGCCCGCCCGGCCCACTGCAGCGCGAGCACGTTGCCGACCGCCCCGACCGCGACGATCGCGCCGGCGGCCCACGGCTCGCCCGAGAGCAGCTGGCTCACGAAGAGCGGCACGACCGCCGAGCGCAACCCCATGTTCGCCCAGCCGTTCGCGAAGCCGAACGCGAGCGCCGCCCGGTAGGCGGGGAGGGCGAGCGCCTCGGCGAGCGGCATCGGCGGCGCCTTCGGCGCGGCAGCGGCCTCGGCGCGCCGCCGCTGCACGCGGCCGAGCACGACCGCGACGATCGCCGCGGCGATGCAGAGCCCGATGCCGTAGGCGATGAACGGCACCCGCACGCCGAGCTGCGCGAGCAGGCCGCCGAAGAACGGCCCCGAGATGCCGCCGATGAGGAACATCCCGCCCCACAGCGACGAGACCCGGCCGCGGATCGCCGGCGGGGAGAACTTCACGACCATCGACGAGGCGGCGATCGTGAACATCACCGAGCCGATGCCGCCGAGGCCGCGGTAGACGAGCAGCTGCCAGTAGTCGCCGGCGAACGCCGTCGCGAAGCTCGAGGCGGCGACGATGAGCAGGCCCGCGATGTACATCGGCCGCTCGCCGAGGCGGTCGACGAGCGGTCCCGCGATCGGCGCCGCGGCGAGCCGCATCACCGCGAACGCGCTGACGACGATGGTGACGAGGAACGCGCTCACGCCGAACGAGTCGGCGTACTGCGGCAGCACCGGCACGATGAGGCCGAAGCCGACCGCGATGAAGAACGTCGAGGCGAGCAGCGTCCAGATCTCGGCGGGGATGCGCGGGGCCGGCTCGGCGGCGGCCGGCGCCGGCAGCGGGATCTGCCCGGTCTCGAGCGCCTCGAGCCGGGCGCGCTCCTCGGCCCGGTCGTCGGGCCGCTCAGACATTGTGCGGCGGCACGTTCTCGCGCAGGGCGCGGTCGTTCGACTCGTCGTCGTCGCGGCGGTCGTCGCGGGCGGGCTCGGCGCGGATCTCGGCGGGACCGCCGTCGGCGGGCACGAAGCGCTGCGGCGCGGGATCGGAGCCGGGCGGCACCTCGGTGCGCACGCGGCGGCGGGGTCGGGCGGTGGTCATGCGACCATTGTCGCCCATCGCCGCGGGGCGGCTCAGTCGGCGTCGGCCGTCGGCGGCGCCTCGAGCTCGCGCCGCTCGGCGGCCTCGAGCCCGTCGGGCCGATCCCCCGCCGCGAGCTCGCCGGCGGCCGGCTCGCGCTCCTCGGGCAGCGGCACCTCGAGCGCCGTCGCGATGCGGCGGGCGACCGCCTCGGGGTTCGCGAACAGCTCGAAGGCGTGCACCCGCAGGTAGTACCAGCCGAGCAGCTTCAGCAGCTCGGGGCGCAGCCGCAGCTGCTCGCGGAGCGTCGGCGAGTGCGCGCCGACGCGGGCGTCGAGTTCGATCGCGATCGCGCGCTGGCCGTACGAGGCGGCGAGCGGGATGCGGCCGCGGTAATCGAGGTCGATGCGCATCCCGTACGCGGCGAGCCGGCGCGCGAGGTCGACGAGCATCGGGGCGCGCTGCTCGTCGAGCGGCGCGGTCGCGCCGGGGCGCTCGGTGCGCTCCTCGAGCTCGGTGAGGATCTCGGCGAGGCCGATCGTGCCGGCGGTCATCCGGCTGAGGTCGAGCTGCTCGGGCCGGATGCAGCTCACGATCACCAGCGAGCGGCGGGCGCGGGTCATCGCCACCGCGAGCGCCCGCTCGCCGAGCGGCGTCGCGAGCACGCCGAAGTCGCTGAGCACGCGGCCGTGCGGCGTCATGCCGTAGCCGAGCGAGAACACCACCCGGTCGCGCGAGAGCGCCGCGGCGTGCTCGATCGTCGTGACGAGGAACGGCTCGCCGCGCGGGGCGGTGAAGAAGTCGACGACCTCGGGCCGGTTCGACACCGCCGACCACACCGCCTGCTCGACCCGCTGCGCGTGCACCGCCGAGGCGGTGATCACCATGAGCGACTCGTGCGGGCGGTGGATGGCGTGGTCGAGCACGAGCTCGACGGCGCGGGTCACCTCGGCGTCGGTCGCCTCGACGGTGCCGGTGCGCGAATCGGGCATGCCGGTGCCGTCGGGCACGTACGAGTAGGTGAGCGAGGAGTGGCCGAGGAACGCCCCGGCCCACGGCATCGACTCGAGCCGGCCGCCGTAGAAGCGGGCGTTGACGAGCTCGACGAGGTCCTCGCCGCCGGCGCGGTACGAGCGGGTGAGCGAGACCGTGGGCACGAGCGCGGCGAGCCGCGCGAAGATCGAGTCGTCGGCGCGCCGCCGGGCCTCGGCAGGGTCGAGCGAGCTCGCCGGATGCGACTCGGTGCGCGGCCGCACCGCGATGGTGAACGGCGCGGGCGCCTGCGTCACCGGGTCGCCGAACGCGACGACCTGGTCGGCGCGGCGGATCGCGCCGACCGCCTCGGCGACCGACATGTCGCCGGCGTCGACGAGCAGCAGCGCGTCGAAGCGGATGCGGTCGTCGATGCGGGGCACGTCGTAGGGCGTCGCGATCCACACCTGCGCGATCGTGCGCGAGAGGCGCTCGGCGCGCTCCACGAGCATCCGCGAGTTCACCGCGCCGCCGCGCAGCAGCTGCCGCAGCGCCTCGCCCTCGTCGGCGTGGTCGACGAGGCCCACCTTCCACGACTGCGCGAGCTGCCAGGCGAGCTGCTCGGCGCTCGAGGCGGTGTGCGCCTCGTCGACGAGCCGGAAGTCGTTCTCGAGCCGGGCGAGCACGCGGGTGTTCGCGTTGAGGAGCGCCTTGTGCTCCTGCAGCTGGAACTCGAGCACCGACTGCCACCAGGCCTGCTCGAGCTCGTCGCCGACCTCGTCGCCCTCGATGCGGCGCTCGAGCAGATCGCCGAGCAGCGGGCCGAGCCCGTCGCCGCGCAGCTCGTCGGCGAGCACGATGCGCTCGACGATGTCGTCGAGCACCTCCGAGTCGGCGGCGAGCGCGGCGACCCGCGCCTCGAGCTCGTCGATCGGGGTGTCGGCGATCGTCACCTCGCCGGCGTCGGCGAGCGCCTCGTCGATGGGGCGGGCGAGCTCGACGAGGTCGCGGTACTCGCGGCGCACCGCCTCGATGCCGCTCGGCACGTTCGGCAGCGCGCCGTCGGCGACGTACCGGTGCCAGAGGATGCGCTGGCGGTGCACGTACTTCAGCGAGTCGTGGAGGTCGCCGACGGCGACGCCGGGTCGCACGAGGTCGCGGGCGACCGCGCGCAGCTCGCGACGGCGGGCGGCCGGCATGTCGCTGCCGTCGCGGCGGTTGCCGGTCGCCTCGATGAGCTGCGGCAGGTCGGCGTCGAAGACCTCGCTCGAGAAGCGGTCGAGGGTCTCGCGGATGTCGGCGAGCAGCCGCAGGTAGACGCCGAGCTGGCCGAGCGACTCGGGCGGCGTGAGGTTCGTGCGGCCGACGAGCGCGCGGCCCGATTCGAGCACCTCGCGGATGCGGCCGTCGTCGAGCCGCTTCGCCGCGCCGTGGAGCTCGGCGACCTCCTCGGGCGAGCCGAACGCGACGCCGAACCAGGGCGAGTCGTCGGGCCGGTAGCGGAACGCGCCGAGGCGGCCGAGCTCGCGCAGCCGTTCGGCGGCGGCCTCGCGGGCCTCGGGAGCGGCGAATCGCACGAGCGCCTCGCGGTCGAGGCGGGCGGTGGTCGACGGCGGCACGTCGAGCAGCTCGAGCCGGCTCAGCGCCTCGAGCGCGTCGAAGGGGGCGACGCCGAAGTCGGGCGAGGGCGCGTCGAGCGCCTCGCGGTAGTCGGCGAGCGCGTGGCGCAGGCGCACGAGCGCGTCGTCGAGCTCGGCGGTGGCGGGCCGCTTCGCCTGCTCGTTGCGCGAGATCGCGGCGATGCCGTCGCGGCGCAGCGTGCGCGGGGTGACGGCGAGCCCGTCGAGGCCGACGGCGCGCAGCCGCGCGCGGATCGCCCGCACCGAGGCGGCGCGGGGCGTGACGACGAGCACGCGCCGATCGCGGTCGACGAGCTGGCCGATCGTGTTCACGACGGTCTGGGTGAGGCCGGTGCCGGGCAGCGTCTCGACGACGAGGCTCGAGCCGCCGAGCACGGCGTCGACGACGCGCTCCTGCTCGGTGTCGGCGTCGAGCAGCAGCCGGTCGGCGGCCGGATCGCGGTGGTCGGGGTCGACGGTCGTCTCGGGCCGCAGCGGCCCGGCGAGCCGCTCGCGCGCGGCGGCGTCGCCGGCGAGCGCGTCGAGCACGGGATGCGCGAGGTCGTCGGCGTCGTCGACGAGCGCCTCGGCGACGTCGCCGAAGGTCGACAGCGCGGCGCGGCCGTCGACGACGAAGCCCGGCAGCTCGGCGCCGGCGCGGCGGAGGTGCTCGAAGACCGCCTCCGGCAGCAGCCGGTCGCCGTCGCCGGCGCGCTCCATGAGCTCGCTCGCGCGCACGGTGACGCCGTCGTCGTAGAGCCGGCGCAGCAGCACCGCGTTCGGATGCGCGCGGCCGCGCAGGCGCAGCTCGTAGTCGCGGCCGAGGCGGCGCAGCGCGGCGGCGCGCAGCAGCACCGGGCAGCGCACCTCGCCGCCGGTGGTCGTCCAGCTCGCGAGGCCGATGGCGAGCTGCACGCAGCTCAGGCCTCGGGCCGCCTCGAGCTCGGCGCCCTTCTGCGCGACGAGCTCGGCGGCGTCGAGCGCGTTGCGGAACGCGAGCGGCTCGCGCAGCAGGCTCGTGAGCATCACCGGACGGCCCGACAGCAGCGTCGCGATGCCGGAGGGATGGGCGGTGGTGAGGTCGAGGTAGGTGCCGCGATCGCCCCGGAAGCGGGCGAGCGCGCTCGGGCCGCCGATGCCGGCGAGCTCGGCGCGCCACGACTCGCGGGCGGCCTCGAGGTCGGCGGCGGGCTCGGACGGCTCGGGGGCCGGCGCCGCGGGCTCCGCGGCCGCCGGCGCGGTGGAGCCGGGCTCGTCGTGCGCGTGCTCGTGCTCGTGCTCGTGCTCGGCGGGCTCGGGCTCGGCGGGCGCCGGCCCGGCGGGCGCCGGGTCGTCGAACCCGGGATCG
>JAAYAS010000192.1 GCA_012719255.1 Microbacteriaceae bacterium
CCGGCGAGCAGCCGGTCGCCGAGCGGCCGACCGCCGCGCCGTCGAAACCCGCGCTCCACCGGCCCGCGCCCCCGGCGGCCGCGCCCGACGCGGCCGGCGCGAGCGACGCATCCGGCCGCCCCGCCGGCGGCGGCATCAGCTGGACGGTCGCGCCCGTCGGCGGCGAGCCCGCCGCCCCCGCGGCACCCGCCGTGCCCGACGAGCTGCGCACCGCCGTCGCCGACGAACCGGCGCTGCCCTGGCACCCCACCCACGCCGACGGCACCGAGCGCTACGGCGAGGCGGTCGTGCGCGAGCGCCTCTCGGCGCGCTTCGTCGGCGAGACGCCCCGCGACGACGAGCCCGAGCTGCCGGCCGTGCCCCCGCCCGGCGGCGGCGCGTTCGACCCCGACGCGCCGAACGACGCCGACGCCCCCGACGACTACGAAGCACCGCCCGAGGAGTAGCCCCGCCCCATGTACGAAGGCATCGTCCAGGACCTCATCGACGAGTTCGCCCGGCTCCCCGGCGTCGGCCCGAAGTCGGCGCAGCGCATCGCGTTCCACATCGTGCAGACGCAGGGCTTCGACGTCTCGCGACTCGCCCGCATCCTGCTCGAGCTGCGCGACAAGGTGCGGTTCTGCGGCGTCTGCGGCAACGTCGCCGAGGCCGACACCTGCGCGATCTGCGCCGACCCCGACCGCGACCGCTCGCTGATCTGCGTCGTCGAGGAGCCGAAGGACGTCGCCGCCATCGAGCGCACCCGCGAGTTCGAGGGCCGCTACCACGTGCTCGGCGGCGCCATCTCGCCGATCGACGGCATCGGACCCGACCAGCTCAACATCCGCTCGCTCATGCCCCGGCTCGAGTCGGGCGAGGTGCAGGAGGTGATCATCGCCACCGACCCGAACCTCGAGGGCGACGCCACCGCGAGCTACCTCTCGCGCCTGCTCGTCGCGATGGGCGTGAAGGTGTCGCGGCTCGCCTCCGGGCTGCCCGTCGGCGGCGACCTCGAGTACGCCGACGAGGTCACCCTCGGCCGCGCCTTCGCCGGCCGCCGCCTCATCGGCGGCGAGTGAGCGGCGGTGATCGGCCGGCACGCGCGCAGCGCCCCGCGGGGGCCGGTGCGCGCCGGATCCGGCGGAAGTGAACGATCAACACCTGTAGCCGGGCCCGGTCGCGACTACACTCGACTGCGGCGCCGATCCCGGCGCCCAGCTACACCACGGGAGCGCAATCACGTGAGTCTTATCGTGCAGAAGTACGGCGGCTCGTCGGTCGCCGACGCCGAGAGCATCCGCCGCGTCGCCAAGCGCATCATCGACACCAAGCGCGCCGGCAACGACGTCGTCGTCACCGTGTCGGCGATGGGCGACACCACCGACGAGCTCATCGACCTCGCGCACGAGATCACCCCGATCCCCGATCCCCGCGAGTTCGACATGCTCGTCACCACCGGCGAGCGCATCTCGATGGCGCTGCTCGCGATGGCGATCAAGTCGATGGGCTACGACGCCCGCTCGTACACCGGCAGCCAGGCCGGCATGCTCACCACCTCGAACCACGGCGACGCGCGCATCGTCGACGTCACGCCCGGCCGCATCCGCACCGCCCTCGACGAGGGCGCCATCGCGATCGTCGCCGGCTTCCAGGGCGTGAGCCCCGACACCAAGGACATCACGACCCTCGGCCGCGGCGGCTCCGACACCACCGCGGTGGCCCTCGCCGCCGCCCTCGGCGCCGACAAGTGCGAGATCTACACCGACGTCGACGGCGTGTTCACCGCCGACCCGCGCATCGTGCCGAAGGCCCGCAAGATCGACGCGCTCTCGAGCGAGGAGACCCTCGAGCTCGCCGCCTCGGGCGCGAAGGTCCTCCACATCCGGGCCGTCGAGTACGCCCGCCGCCAGGGCGTCACCCTCGTCGTGCGCTCGTCGTTCACGAACGACCCCGGCACCATCGTCTACCACCCCGATCGGGCAGAGGAGTTCCCCGTGGAAGAAGCAACCATCGCCGGCGTCGCCCACGATCTCAGCCAGGCGAAGATCACCGTCGTCGGCGTGCCCGACGTGCCGGGCTCGGCCGCGGCCATCTTCGGCCTCGTCGCCGAGCAGGGCGCGAACATCGACATGATAGTTCAGAACGTCCAGACCCAGAACGACGGCGTCACCGACATCTCGTTCACCCTGCCGAAGGCCTACGCCGACGCCGTGACCCGCGCCATCGAGGGCGCCCACGAGCGACTCGGCTACGAGCAGCTGCGCCTCGACGACCAGATCGGCAAGGTCTCGCTCGTCGGCGCCGGCATGCGCTCGAACATCGGCGTCTCGTCGACGCTCTTCGAGGCGCTGCGCGACGCGGGCATCAACATCGACATGATCTCGACGAGCGAGATCCGCATCTCGATCGTCACCCGCGCCGACCTCGTGCCCGACGCGGCCCGCGCGATCCACGCGGCCTTCGGCCTCGACGGCGAGTCGGAGGCCGTCGTCTACGCCGGCACCGGCCGCTAGCACCGCATCCCCGCTCGAGGGTCGGCCCCCGCCACCGCGGGCGCCGGCCCTCGAGCGCTTCGCGGCGGCGCCGGATGCGGGAGCGCGCCCGTCGTCGGAGGCGGGCAGTAGGCTGGTCACCATCTGGCGCGAACGAGGCGCGCCGTCTCGCCGTCGCTGATCCGTCGAAGGGCGGCAGAAGAGGAGTCCGATCCATGTCGAAGCAGTTCAACGTCGCCGTCGTCGGTGCGACCGGGCAGGTGGGCGCGGTCATGCGCCGTCTGCTCGAGGAGCGCGACTTCCCGATCGGGAAGGTGCGCTTCTTCGCGTCGTCGCGCTCGGCGGGCACCGAGCTCGAGTTCAAGGGCGAGCCGGTCGTCGTCGAGGACGTCGCCACCGCCGACCTCGACGGCATCGACATCGCGCTGTTCTCGGCCGGCGGCGCCACCTCGCGCGCGCAGGCCGAGCGCTTCGCCGCCGCCGGCGCGGTCGTCATCGACAACTCGTCGGCGTGGCGCCTCGACCCCGAGGTGCCGCTCGTCGTCTCCGAGGTGAACCCCGGCGACATCGCGAAGCGCGGCAAGGGCATCATCGCGAACCCGAACTGCACCACCATGGCCGCGATGCCGGTGCTCCGCCCGCTCCACGAGGCCGCCGGCCTCAAGCGCATGGTCGTCTCGACCTTCCAGGCCACCTCGGGCTCGGGGCTCGCCGGCGCGCGCGAGCTGTCGGGTCAGGTGCTCGCCGGTGCCGCCGCGGGCGAGGAGGCGCTGCTCGGCCTCGTCACCGACGGCGCGGCCGTCGAGCTGCCCGAGCCGCAGAAGTACGTGCACCCGGTCGCGTTCAACGTCGTCGCCCAGGCCGGCGACTTCGTCGACGACGGCTCGGGCGAGACCGACGAGGAGCAGAAGCTCCGCAAAGAGTCGCGCAAGATTCTGCACCTGCCCGACCTGCTCGTCTCGGGCACC
>JAAYAS010000193.1 GCA_012719255.1 Microbacteriaceae bacterium
CGTCGAGGCGGTAGCTGCGGCGGCGCGGGCGTTCGCGGTCGAGCTCCTCCCAGCGCTCGCCCGAGCGGATGGCGGCGGCGCGGGCGCGCGACGACATCACGCCGGTGGGGAGGGCGAGCAGCACGACGAACAGCAGCACGGCGCTCTGCACGATGAGCATCACGCGGCCGAGCACGTTCTGCCAGTTCGAGGTCTCGAGCTGGGTGGCGAGGCCCGGGTCGGTGGGCCGCTCGGCGGCGTTGACGACCTGGAAGAGCGTGCCGAAGTCGCCGGCCTGGCCGACGATCTGCATCGACTCGTTCGTCGACAGCGCGGTGATCATCCGCTGCTCGAGCGCGGCGCCGCCGGTGGGGCCGCCCTCGACGAGCACGAAGCCGATGCCGAGGCGGTGCAGCTCGGCGGTGGGGTTGTGCACGCCGCTCGAGAGGAAGCCGACGGCGAGCTCGGCGAGCTCGGTGCGGCGCTGCGTCTGCCCGGGGTTCGTCGACACGAGCGTCGAGTACTGGTCGAGCTTCTGGCCCGAACCGCGCTCGAGGTGCACGCGCATCTCCTGCGGGCCGAGTGGGCTGACGATGAGGGTGCCGAGCTGGCCCGCGGCGCGGCCTTGCGCGTCGACGAGCGCCGGCAGGGTGCGGCCGTCCGACGCCTCGACGTCGGCGGCGCCGGTGAACTGCGCGGGTGCGACCGGCACGACGAGCGCGACGGCGGCGAGCAGGGCGAGCACGGTGACCGGGGCGCGCAGCGGGCCGAGGGCGACGGCGCCGGCGACGGCGACGACCAGCAGGCCGAGCCAGCCGAACGACTGGGCCGGACCGATCCACAGCGGCACCGGGCCGCCGCCGGTGGCCGCGAGCTCGAAGCCGCCGGCGATGCCCGCGGTGACGAGCCCGAGCGCGGCGGCGCCGAGGCCGGCGAGGCCGAGCCGCCAGCCGGGGCCGAGCACGCCGGCGAGCACGAGCAGGGCGAGCGGGATGAGCAGCGCCGCGAGCACGAGCACGGGGCTGAGGCTCCAGCCGAGCCGGTCGAGGAGCTCGGGCCAGCCGCCGAGCGAGGCATCGGCGAAGCCGAGCGCGGCGTGCCAGCCGCGCACCGGCTCGACGGCGAGCGGCATCCCGGGGTCGGCGAAGAGGGCGAGCGGCCGCCCGCGGTTGAACTGCGTGACGCCGAGCGGCAGGAACATCGCGAGCGCGGGCACGGGCAGGAAGATCTGCCGCACCCAGCCGCGGCCCGAGCGCACCATGGCGAACACCCACATCGCCGCGAGCGCGGGCATGAGCATCGGCGAGCAGGCGGCGACCACCACGACGAGGAGGGATGCGGTCGCGGCGGCGGCCCAGCTGCGGCTCGCGGCGAAGGCGGTGAACACGAGCCAGGGCAGCGCCATGTGCACGATGACGCCGCCGAGGCGGCCGTCGGCGAGGGCGACGTGCAGCGAGGGCGCGATCGCCCAGGCGAGGGCGGCGAACGCCCGCAGCCAGGGCCGGCGGGTGAAGCGGGCGACCATGAACCAGGCGCCGACCGCGGCGACCGGCATCGCGGCGACCCAGAGCACGGTGACGATGAGGCTCGGCTGCCAGAAGGTGATCGAGCCGAGCACCGCGAGGAGGAACTGGAACGGGTCGGCGACCCCGACGCCGCCGCCGGTGTCGCGCAGGCCGTAGCCGGTGTTCGCCCACAGCTCGCCGAGCGAGCCCGACAGCGGCCGCAGCGCGCCGCCGGCGATGGTGCCGGTGCGCAGCAGCGGGAACAGCAGCACGATCGAGGCGATGGCGGCGATGAGCAGCACCCAGCCGCCCCCGCCGGTGATGAAGTTGAAGCGGTCGCGGCCCTGCTGCAGCACGGCGCGGTCCTCGTCGCGGAGGTTCGCCTGCAGCTTGCGCCATTCGGCGCGCGAGACGAGCAGCCGGTCGAGGGTCGACATCGGATGCCGTCGGCCCTCGGCGAAGCTGCGGCGGGCGCGGGCGGCGCGGGTGCGGCCGAACGCGACGGCGAGCGCGGCGCGCAGGTCGGGCAGGATGCGGCCGGGCTGCTTGCGGAGCAGGTGCATCACGGCGCGGCCGATGGCGGTCGGCAGGAGCAGGAGCCAGCGGAGCACGAACTCGATCGGCGACGACCACTTCAGCTGCCGGTGGAGCTGGGCGGTGCGCTGGAGCCGGTAGCGGGCGAGCTCGCGGGTGCGGCGGCCGAGCCGGGCGGTGCCGGGGGCGAGGTCGCCCATCGACTCGACGCGGGCGTCGGGGGTGAGCAGCACGCGGCCGTCGCTGAGCCAGGTGCGCACGCAGAAGTCGAGGGCGTCGTCGTAGGAGTCGAGGCCGGGGTCGAAGCCGCCGAGGCGGGCCCAGGTGTCGCGGCGCACGAGCATGCCGGCGCCGGCGACGGCGAGCACGTCGCTGAGGTGCTCGAACTGGCCCTGGTCGAGGGCGTGCTCGTGCAGCCGCAGCGAGATGCCCGAGCCGGTCATCGACTGGCCGTACTCGACGAGCACGGTCGGGTCGTCGACGGCGATGAGCTTCGGGCCGGTGACCTCGAGCGAGGGGTTGCGATCGGCGGTGTCAAGCAGTTCGGCGAGGGCGTCGGGTTCGGGCGCGTTGTCGGCGCCGAGCAGCCAGAACCAGTCGTTCGGCGGCTCCTCGTCGTCGAGGGGGTCGATCGGGTCGTCGACGATCGACTCGAACTCCTCGATGGCGGCGCCGACGGCGTCGCCGAACGACGAGCCGGCCTCGACGGTGACGATGAGGTCGGGGTTGTGGGCGCGCATGAGCGCGAGCGTCTCGTCGCGCGAGTCGATGTGCACCATGACGGTGCGCTGCGGAGGCGTCGCCTGCGCCTCGAGCGCATCGATGGTGCGTTCGAGGGCGGCGGCGGCGTTGTGCGCCACGACTACGGCAGTGACTCTTGGTCGCATCGTTCGAAGACTAGTTCGGGGCCGGGCGACCGAGGGTATTCGCGGCGGCGCGCCGATAACGGGCGCGCGCATCCCGGATGCGCCGGGGCGCGGCGCCGGGGCGGGGTCGCGGTGCGGCGGTGCTCGCGGGCGCGGCGGTGGTGCGTGGATGCGCCGGGCCCGCGGGTCGCGGCCGCCGCTGCACCGCGACGGCCGGCCGGGAGGGGGTCAGGCCTGACGGCGGAGCTTGCGGCGCTCGCGCTCGCTGAGCCCGCCCCAGATGCCGAAGCGCTCGTCGTTGTCGAGGGCGTACTGGAGGCACTCGGCGCGCACGAGGCAGGTCTGGCAGATCGCCTTCGCGTCGCGGGTCGAGCCGCCCTTCTCGGGGAAGAACGCCTCGGGGTCGGTCTGCGCGCACAGCGCGTCGGCCTGCCACGACAGCGGGTTGTCGTCGCCGAGGTAGCCGGGCGTTCCCGGAACCCCGAGCTCGAGGGGATCCACGTACCAGTTCGACGGAACCGGACGGTTGAGTCCTTCTGCCATTACCACATCTCCCACGCTTCGCCTCGAGCGACTTGCCCGAGGCCACCGCTGTAATTACATCGGTGTGAGTAGGTGGCCGTCAAGCCCGCGGGGCGGAAACCTTAAGTCATGGCTTGAGACTTTCGCGGGATCCCCAGCCCGGCGCGTCGCCCGCTCAGTGCGGCAGCACGACGTCGGCGGGCGCACCCGCCGAGGCGATGACGAGGTCGAGGCCGTCGCCCGAGACCCGCAGCTCGCCCGTGTCGGGCGTGATGTAGAGGGCCTCGCCGCGGCGCAGCACGGCCTCCTCGCCGAGCGCGCCGACGAGCGTCGCCTCGCCGCGCAGCCCGAGGGCGATGCCGGGGCCGACGAGCGCGATGCGCGCATCCGCGCGCTCGGCCGCGACCCGGTGCAGCCGGAAGTCGGGCTCGTCGGGGGCGTAGAGCACGACCCCCTCCCCCGCCGGCACCGGGGCCATGCGGGGCTCGTCGCCCGGGGTGCAGTCGAGCACCGCGAGCAGCTCGTCGACGTCGACGTGCTTCTCGGTGAGCCCGCCGCGCAGCACGTTGTCGCTCGCGGCCATCACCTCGATGCCGAGGCCGTCGAGGTAGGCGTGCAGCACGCCGGCGCGCACGTAGGCGGCCTCGCCGCGCTCGAGCCGCAGGTGGTTCATCAGCAGCACGGTGAGCACACCGGTGTCGTCGGGGTGGGCGACGCGGATGCGGGCGACGTTCTCGCGCAGCCGCGCGACCTGCTCGAGCCCGGGCCGGGCGGCGTCGTCGGCGACGGCGATGCGCTCGTCGATGTCGGCGAGGCCGGCGATCCAGGCGTCGACGGCGGGCGCCTCGGCCACCAGGTACTCCTCCAGGCCCGAGACGATCGCCCGCTCGACCCGTCCGGCGACGAGCGGTGCCCGCACCTCCAGGTCGCCCCGGA
>JAAYAS010000194.1 GCA_012719255.1 Microbacteriaceae bacterium
CGGCGGCGAGCCGGCGTCCGGTGCCGAGCCCGAGCGCCGCCGCCCGCCGACGCCGATCTGGCGCACCTGGCTGATCTTCGTCGTGTCGATCGTGCTGCTCGCGGCGCTCGCGCGGCTCATGGTCGACTCGCTGCTCGTCGTCGTCGCCGAGCTCGGCCTCGAGACGCAGGTGTTCTCGTTCTTCGCGCTCGCGATCGGCACCACGCTGCCCGAGTTCTTCATCGTGCTGCGGGCGCTGCGCCGCGACCAGGGCGACCTCGTGCTCGGCAACGTCGTCGGCTCGATCATGTTCAACTCGCTGCTCGTGCCCGGCATCGCGGCGGTCGTCGTGCCGCAGCGGCTCGTCATGCCCGAGGGGATGTGGATGCTGCTCGGCAGCGTGATCGCGGCGCTGCTGCTCGTGGTCGCGAGCATCTCGCGGCGCATCCACATCTGGGAGGGCGGCGCGTTCGCGCTCGTGTACGTCGCGGTGTCGCTGCAGGTGCTCGGGGTCTAGGCCGAGGCGTCGGGCTCGGCGCGCTCGGCATCGGCGCCGGTCGCGCGCCGGTCGCTGCCGGCGTCGCCGTCGTCGGGCTGCGCCACCGCGTGCTTGAGCGGCCGCGACACGAGGGTGACGACGAGGAGCGTCACCATCGCGCCGAGCAGGATGCCCGCCGATTCGCCGGGGTCGAGCACGCCGGCCTCGCTGCCGAGCGCCACCGCGCCGATCGGCACGCCGAGCTGCGCGGCGGTCGCCGTCGCCATCGGCACCGGCAGGCCGGTGAGCGCCGCCGCACCCCGCAGCAGCACCGCGGCGACGCCGATCGCGAGGCCGAGCAGCACCTGCTGGGGCTCGTCGGCGAGCTCGCGGAGGTTCACCGAGGCGCCGAGCCAGACGTAGAACACCGGGCCGAAGAAGCCCTCGGTCATCGCGAACACCTGGTGATCGACGCGGCGCGACTGCCCGACCGACGACACCGCGATGCCGAGCGCGAAGCCGGCGAGCATGATCGACACCTCGAGGAAGGCGGCGACCGAGGCGATCGTGAACAGCAGCATCAGCGTGAACCGCAGCTCGAGCGCGAGGTCGCGCTCCTTCGACACCTCGTGGATGCGGCGGTCCCAGCCGCGCCGGTCGGCGAGCCGCAGCACGAACCAGAACACCACCGCCGTCACGAGCACCGCGACGACGCCGAGCGCCGCGCGCCCCGTCTCGTCGGGGATGAGCACGAGCGGCAGCGCGATGATGCACACCGCATCGGCGATCGCGATCTGCACGAGCATCTCCATGCCCTTGCGGTTGCGCACCTCGGTCTCGCCGAGCACCGGCAGCACCACCGACGCCGACGACGAGGCGATGAGCACCGAGTAGAGCAGCGCGTGCTCGCCGCCGAACAGCGAGTTCACGCCGATGCCCGCGGGCACCGCGAGCAGCCCCACGAGCGCGGCGCGACCGGCGCCCCGCCACAGGCCCTCGCGCATCCGGTCGGAGTGGATCGGCACGTTCGTGCCCGCGAAGAACAGCACGAGCGCGAAACCGATGTCGGCGAGGAACTTGAACGTCTCGTCGCCGGCGTCGACCCAGCCCGTGCCGGTCGCGCCGAAGGCGATGCCCACCGCGATCTCGCCGATCACGACCGGCACCCCCACGCGTCGCGGCAGTGCGACGAGCGGCCCCACCAGCGCGATCAGGCAGATCAGCGCGAGCATCGCGAACGTCATGCCCGCATCCTAGATCCACCCGCACCGATGCGCACCCCGCACTCGACCGGTAGTCGCACCTGCAACTACCGGTCGTGCGCCGTTGCGCGGCCGGCTCCTCCCCGCCGCCGCCGAGTCGCCCCCGTCGCCCCCCCTGATTCGACCGGCAGTCGTACCGGCAAGCACCGGTCGGATTCGGGGTGGGCACCATCTGCGGGCTCGCACGGGCGGTGCCGGACAATGGATCGCATGACCGCGACCATCGACGACGTCCGGGCCGCCCGCGCGCGGGCCGCCGCATCCCACGCCGCCGCGCTCGGCGGCGCGAGCGCCTGCGCGATCTCGAAATCGGGCGGCTCCCATCCCGCCGGCAAGTTCTGGGAGGGGCAGACCGCCGCGCTCGGCGAGCTGCAGCGCTCGGGCGCCGACGACCTCGCCGCCGAGGCCCGCCGGCTCGAGGCCGAGTGGCGCGCCCGGCACGTGCCCGGCGGCGAGCGCGAGGCCGAGGCCTACCGGGCCGGCGGCCTCGAGGCGCTGCAGCCGTTCGCGCATCCGGGGGCACCGGCATGAGCGGCGGCATCCGAGTCGCCGACGTCGCGCTGATCTTCGAGGGCGGCGGGATGCGCGCGAGCTACACCTCCGCGGTGGTCGCCGCGCTGATCCGCGAGGGCCTGCACTTCGACTGGGTCGGCGGCATCTCGGCCGGCTCGAGCTGCACCGCGAACTACCTCTCGCGCGACGCCGCCCGCGCCCGCACCTCGTTCGTCGACCTCGCCGCCGACCCGCAGTTCGGCAGCTGGCGCACCTGGCTGCAGGGCAAGGGCCGGTTCAACGCGAAGTACATCTACGAGGAGACCGGCGCGCCAGGCCAGGCCCTCCCCTACGACTGGGACGCGTTCAACGCCCACGCCACCGAGTTCGCCATCGGCGCCTTCGAGGCGCGCACCGGGCGGATGCAGTACTGGGGCCGCGACGACATCCGCGAGCTGCACGACCTCATGGTGCGGGTGCGGGCGTCGTCGAGCCTGCCGATCCTCATGCCGCCGGTGACGCTCGGCGACGAGCTCTACGTCGACGGCGCCCTCGGACCCACCGGCGGGTTCGCGCTCGACGCGGCGAAGCGCGCCGGCTACGAGAAGTTCTTCGTCGTGATGACCCGGGCGCGCGACTACGTGAAGCCGGCGTCGCGGCTGCCCGGCTTCTACCGCACCGCGTTCCGCCGCTACCCGGCGGTGCTCGACGCCGTGCTGAAGCGGCCGCGCCGCTACAACGAGACCCGCCACGAGCTGTTCGAGCTCGAGCGGCAGGGGCGCGCGTACCTCTTCTGCCCGACCGACCTCTCGGTGTCGAACTCCGAGACCGATGTGCGCCGCCTCGCCCGCTCGTACGAGCTCGGCGAGCAGCAGGTCGCCCGCGAGCTGCCGCGGATGCGGGAGTGGCTCGGGGCGGGTGCCGGCTGAGCCCGGCGGA
>JAAYAS010000195.1 GCA_012719255.1 Microbacteriaceae bacterium
AGATCACCGCGACGAGGTACGGGAAGAAGTACCGGCCCGAGTAGGCGTACAGCAGCCCGTGCTTCAGGAGGTTCGAGTAGTTGAGCGTGTAGAGGGCGACCGAGTGCACGCCGATCGCGATCCACACGGGCAGGCGGAACCGGCCCTCGACGGCGCGGCCGAGGAGCAGCGAGAGCGCGAGGACGACGATCGCCGAGAGCCAGACGACGGGACGGGTCACGAGCCCGCCGAACGTGTCGCTGATCGCATTGTCATCGCCGCGCACGCCCATCCAGCTCATCGTGCTCACCACGCCCCGCATCCACTCGTTGAAGAAGGTGCTGACGTAGTAACCGAACGACGAGTCGCCCGGTTCGCGCACCTGATTCGCGAAGCCGTCGTTGCGGGCGTAGACGCCGTAGGTCATGCAGTAGTCGTGAGCGGCGACATCGCCGCAGTCCGGGTCGGGCGAGCCGAACGAGATGAGGTTCGTGAAGTACCGGGTGAACACCGGGATCAGCAGCAGCACGAGCAGCGCGCCGGGCAGCGCCGCCCGCCGCCAGTCGACGGGCCGACGGGGGCGGCGCACGCGCACCGCGCGGACGATCGTCGCGCTGTGCCGCACGAGCAGGTAGACGACGACCGCCGCGAACACCGGCACGAACGCGAACTTCGTGATCGAGCCCGCGAGCCCGAACACGAGCATCCACGCCCACGCGAGCGGGTCGGCGCCGTCGGTGCGCGCGAGGCGGAACACGGAGAGGAACCAGGCCGCGGCGAGCAGGAACAGCAGGTTGTCGTAGTTGATCGTCGCCGCCACGAAGCCGAGCAGCGGGATCGTCGTCATCAGCGCGATCGTCGTGTGCACCACGGCGCGCGAGGTCGTGATCTGCAGCAGCGCCCGCCGCCACACGACGAGCCCGCCCGTGACGAGCGCCACGCCGACGAGCCGCGAGGCGACGAGCGAGCCGTAGCCGTCGCCCCACAGCGCCTGGAACACGCGGTGCGGGTACGACGCGAGCCAGTGGTAGAGGAACGAGCCCGTGTGCTGCACATCGCCGAGGCCGAGCGTGCTCGGCCCGTTCACGAGCCGCGGGCTCCACTGGGTCGCGTACGCCTCGACGATGCCGAGATGCCAGTGCTCGTCGTAGACCGAACGGAGGATCGTCGCCGCGATCAGGCCGCTGCTCAGCGCGAACACCGCGAGCACCGCGATGAAGAACGCCTCGGAGCCGAGCGCGCGCACGATCGCCGCGGCGCCGCGGTCGACGGCGCCGTCGACGCGGGCTCGGAGGGCCGGCAGCGGGGCGCTGCCGGGATCGTTGTACGCGGTGCTCATGCCCCGGTCCTTTCGAGATTCGATTCGGGATGCGCCGACCGTCGGGCGGCGAGCGGCCCGAACGAGAGCACGAGGAGTGCGAGCACCGCCCCCACCGCGACGACGACGCAGGCGACGATCGCCGCCGGCGCGATCCCGTTGCGGTCGGCGATGAGCAGCGGGATGCCGGGGCCGAACTCGGGGATCCGCTGCATGCTCATCGCGTAGAGCGTGGCCGAGAAGGCGTTCATCGCACCGAAGAACGCGGCCGCGGCGATGACGATCGGCAGGCCGACACGCGGCACGATCGCGAGCCCCGCCGCGAGCAGGAACGCGATCGCGACCATCGCGGGCATGAAGTAGCGGAAGTTGTAGGCGCCGTAGCCGGTGGCGTGGCTGAGCTGCGAGACGTAGGCGCCGACCACGAGCAGCACGAGCATGAGGCCGACGACGCCCGTCATCGCCGGGAGCCGCCGGCGGCGCAGCACGACCGCGACGAGCGCCGCGAGGCCCGCCACGAGCATCGCGCCGACGACGAGCGCGCTCATCGCGGTGAACCGCTCGTGGTCGGGCTCGGCGCGGCCGATGAATCCGCGGCCGACGACCGTCCAGAAGTCGAGGTCGCCGAGCACGTCGGCCGTCGACCGGTGCGCCCGTCCCCCGACCGGCGCCTTCGGCGACGACCGGTGGAGCGAGCCGCTGCGCTCGAGATTGATGAGGTAGAACCAAGCGTTCGCCGCGACCGCCGCCGCGAGCGCGCCGAGGGCGACGAGCACCATGCGCAGCGGCGCCCGGCGCTCGCCGGCGACTCGGCGCACGAGCGCCGCGAGCACGAGCCCGCCGACCACGACGGCGAGCGGGATCACGAAGGTCGCCTTGGTGCCGAGCCCCACGACGCTCAC
>JAAYAS010000196.1 GCA_012719255.1 Microbacteriaceae bacterium
CCTCCGGCACCGCCAGCAGCACCGGCGCCTCCGGCACCGCCAGCAGCACCGGCGCCTCCGGCACCCCCGGCGACGCCACCGCCGGCGCCGCGGGCCTCGCCGGCGCGCCCGGCGTCCCGCCCGCTCCGCCCCGGCCCGGCGCCGTCGCCGACGACCCGACCTCGGGCCTGCGGCTCACGGTCCGCGGCTGGGGCCTGCTCGCCGCGGGCGCCGTCGCGATCGCCGCGGGCGAGTTCTTCGGCATCAACGCGCTCCGCTACGCCGGCATCGCGCTCGCGGCGCTGCCGATCATCGTGCTCGTCGCGCGGCTCGTGCTGCGGCCGCGGCTCGAGCTCGACCGCACCGTGTTCCCGACGACGCTCGCGGCGGGCGACCGGATGCGGGTGGTCGCCGAGCTGCGCAACCACTCGATCATCGGGGTCGAGTCGGGCGCGTACTCCGACGTCGTCACCGGCGCGGCCGCCCGCTCGGTCGGCGGCGTGCTGCCGGCGATCGCGACCCGCCTGCATCCCCGCGAGGGCCGGCGCCGCCGGCGCATCGCCTACGGGCTCACCGGCCTGCGCCGCGGCATCCAGCACGTCGGGCCGCTCTACTTCGAGCACGCCGACGGCCTCGGCCTCACCCGCCGGGTCGTGCGCATCGGCGCGCCGGTGCCGATCGAGGTGTGGCCGGCGCTCCACGACGTCGACCGGCTCGACGTGCCCGAGCTGCGCACCGGCGCCGAGGTCGACGTGTCGCTCGGCCGCTCGGGCGAGGCCGACGACGTCGTCACCCGCGAGTACCGCCGGGGGGATGCGATGCGCCGCGTCCACTGGCGCGCCTCGGCGCGCGCGGGCGAGCTGCGGGTGCGGCAGGAGGAGCACCACTCGGAGGTGGTCGCCCTCGTCGTGCTCGACACCCGGCCGATCGCGCCGGGACTGTTCGATCCGGCGTTCGAGCTCACGGTGTCGCTCGCGGCGTCGGTGGTGCAGCGGCTGCACGAGCTCGGCTACGACACCGAGGCGAGCGCCACCCACCAGATCGACGACGGCGAGGGGCGCCGGCTCGACGGCACCCGCACGAGCGCGGATGCGCCGCTCGGCCCGGTGATGCGCCGGTACATGCTCGTCGACGGCGTCGCCGCCGACGAGCTCGACGAGACCGACGAGCTCGACCGCATCCTCGCCCGCGCCCTGCGCCTCGGCTCGGGGCCGCTCGTCTACGTCGGGCGCGCCGGGCTCGCCGAGTCTGCGACCGCCGACGACGGCGTCGAGCACGCCGACGCGCTCGGGCTCGCGGCCGCCGGCAACCCGCCGATCGCGATCCTCGTCGGCGCCGGCGAGGCGGCCGACGCCGAGGCGCGCCGCTTCGCGGTCGCCGGCTGGCAGGTCGCGACGCTCGACGCCGCCGCCCGCGACCCGTGGGCGACGGTGCGGCGGATCGGGGCGGCCGCATGACCGCGACGACGATGCTCCGCCCTCGCCGCAGCCCGCTGCTGCGCGACCGGGCCGCGGCCGCCGCGGCCCGCGGCTCGTGGCCGGTGACGATCGTGCTGATGGCGCTGATCATCGCCGCGATGCTGCTGCTGCAGCCGGTGACCGGGCCGGGGGAGTGGTTGCTGCCCGCCGCGCTGTGCGTCATCGCGGTGCTCGGCGCCGCGCAGGCCGTGCGGAGCCTCACCGGCTCGACCGGCCTGTCGGTCGCCGCGATGTTCGCGACGCTCGTCGTCGCCGGCGCGATCGC
>JAAYAS010000197.1 GCA_012719255.1 Microbacteriaceae bacterium
CGAAGGCGATCGTGATGATCGGCGAGATCGGCGGCGACGCCGAGGAGCGCGCGGCCGAGTACATCAAGGCGAACGTCACGAAGCCCGTCGTCGGCTACGTCGCCGGCTTCACCGCGCCCGAGGGCAAGACCATGGGCCACGCCGGCGCCATCGTCACCGGCTCGTCGGGCACCGCGCAGGCGAAGAAGGAGGCACTCGAGGCCGCCGGCGTCAAGGTGGGCACCACCCCCACCGAGACCGCCAACCTCATGAAGGAGATCATCGCCGGCCTCTAGGCCCCGCGATCACGCGTCGTGCCCCGGGCGAGCGCCCGGGGCACGACGCGTTTCCGGGCCGGGGCGCCCGCCCTGCCGGATGACGCTGGTGCCGAACGGAAGACGCTGGTGCCAGGGCCCCAGGATCCTCCGATCGCGCCAGCATCATCCGCAGCGGTCGGGGGCGTCGGTTCGGGCCGGGGCGGCTCCACGGCCCGCCCTCCGGGATTCGGGGCGGCGCGCGAGTACGCTCGGAGCGCCATGACTCGTCCCGCCGCCCTCCTCGCGATCGTCGCCGACGCCGTGCTCTGCGTCGTGCTCGGCATCGGCCTGCCGCTGCTCGTCGCGACGATCGGCTGGCTCGCGACCGCCGGCTGGCAGACCGGGCCGTGGAGCGCCGGGGTCGACGCGGCGAGCGCGCTGTGGGCCCTCGGCCTCGGCGGCGGGGTCGGCCTCACCATCGAGCCCGAGGCGCTGCCCCAGCTGCAGCTCGCGCAGCCGTTCGCCTTCGTCGTGTCGATCGCGCCGCTCGGGCTCACCGCGCTCGTCGTCGCCATGGGGTGGCGGGCCGGCGCCCGCGTCGCCGACGATCCGCTGCCGTGGGCGGGGCTCGGCGCCGGCGTGCTCGCGTTCGGCGCCGCCGCCTGGGCCTCGCTGCAGTTCGCCGCGGCCCCCGGCCTGCGCATCGACGCGCCCGGCGCGCTGATCGCCGGCGTGCTCACCTGGGCCGCGGCGCTCGCGATCGGCGCCCGCATCCACGAGCACGTGCCGTGGCCGCGGCTGCTCGGCCGCCGCGTCGACACCGTGCTCGAGCACGTCGACCGCGCCGTGCGGCTCGGCATCGCGCTCGTCGTCGGCGCGCTCGGCCTCGGGGCGCTGCTCGTGCTCGTCACCGTGCTCGCCGGGCCCGGCCGGGTCGTCGGGCTCATGGAGGCGCTGCAGCTCGACGTCTGGGGCGTCATCGCGGTCGCGCTCGTGCAGCTGCTCTACGCGCCGACGCTCGTCGTCTGGGCGACCGCCTGGGTGCTCGGCCCGGGCGTCGCGCTCGGCGTCGGCTCGCTCGCCCATCCCGGCGGCACCGATGCGGGCCCCCTGCCGATCGTGCCGCTGCTCGGACTCGTGCCCGAATCGCTGCCGCCGCTGTGGTGGGGCGTGCTCGCGCTGCCGGTGGCGCTCGCGGCGCTGCTCGCGCTCGCGCTGCGCGGCCGCGATCCCGATGCGGATGCGGGGGAGTGGTGGGAGCGACTCATCGCGCCGCTCGGCGGTGCGGCGATCGCCGCGCTCGTGCTGGGCCTGCTCGCCCACCTCTCGCGCGGCGCGCTCGGTCCGGGTCGGCTGGTCGACTTCGGCCCGCATCCCGGCTGGGTGATGCTCGCCGCGCTCGGCCTCCTCGGCGCGGGTGCCGTCGCCGGCGCCTGGCTGCCGCTGGAGGCCGTGCCGCTGCTCGCCGCCTCGAGTCGCGAGCGCGACGAGGATGCGGACGGGGACGCGGAAGCGGCGGCGGATGCGGATGCGCGCGCCGACGACGACCGCGCGCGCGGCTGGGTCGCGGGGCTCCTCGCCCGCGTGCTCGATCCGCAGGATCCCGAGGACCGGCGCGAGGACGCGCCGCACGACCGGGACGCCCGGCGGCGCGCCGCGAGGCGCGACGAGTCGGATCCCGACGCCGACGAGCGCCCCCGCCTCGCCGACACGATCGACCTCGACGAGGCGCGCGCCGAGCGGCGCCGCGAGCGCGGGGCCGGCGCATCCGAGTGCGGGACCGGCGCATCCGAGCGATCGGCCCGGGACGCGGCCGACCGCGACGGCCGACGGGGCCGCGACGGCGCCCGCGCCGACCGCGACCTCGGCGAGGTGCTCCGCCGCCCCGGCGAGCCCGACATCTACGCCGACCTCGACGACGACCTCTGAGCGGGCCCGGCCCGGGGCGGCGGGCGGCCGCGCGGTAGGATCGATCAGTGCTCAAGCTCGTCGTGCTCATCTCCGGCACCGGTTCCAACCTCCGGGCCCTCCTCGAGGCCCTTCGGGACGGGGTGCACCCTTCGGCGGGCTCAGGGGCCTCGGCGGGGCCCGCGCGCCGCATCGACGCCGAGGTCGTCGCGATCGGCGCCGACTCCGAGGCCGCGAACCTCGCGCTCGGCGACGAGTTCGGCATCCCGACCTTCGTCGTGCGCCCCCGCGACTACGCCGACCGCGCCGCCTGGGGCGACGCCCTGCTCGAGCGCATCGAGTCGTACGGCCCCGACCTCACCGTGCTCAGCGGCTTCATGCGGCTCGTGCCGCCGCGCGTGGTCGCGGCGCTCTCGCCGCGGCTCCTGAACACCCACCCCGCCCACCTGCCGGAGTTCCCCGGCGCCCACGCGGTGCGCGACGCGCTCGCCGCGGGCGCGCGCGAGACCGGCGCCACCATGATGATCGTCGACAACGGCGTCGACACCGGCCCGATCATCGAGCAGGTGCGCGTCCCCATCCATCCCGACGACAGCGAGCAGACGCTGCACGAGCGCATCAAGGTCGTCGAGCGACGACTGCTCGTCGACACCGTCGCCGGCATCGCCGACGGCACCATCAACCTCGAGGAGATCACCGCATGAGCGCCCCGAAGATCACCGAAGCCCGCAGCGAGCGCGACCGCATCCCGGTGCGCCGCGCCCTCATCAGCGTGAGCGACAAGACCGGCGTGCTCGAGCTCGCCGCCGCCCTCGCCGAGGCCGGCGTCGAGATCGTCTCGACCGGCTCGACCGCGCAGCGGATCCGCGACACCGGCGTCGAGGTCACCGACGCGAGCGCCGTCACCGGCTTCCCCGAGATCCTCGACGGCCGCGTGAAGACCCTCCACCCGCACGTGCACGGGGGCCTCCTCGCCGACCTCCGCCTCGCCTCGCACGAGGAGCAGCTGCGCGAGCTCGGCATCGCGCCGTTCGAGCTCGTCGTCGTCAACCTCTACCCGTTCGCCGAGACGATTGCCGCCGGCGCCGAGTACGACGACGCCGTCGAGCAGATCGACATCGGCGGCCCCGCGATGGTGCGCGCCTCGGCGAAGAACCACGCGAACGTCGCGATCGTCGTCGACCCCGGCCGCTACGGCGAGATCGCCGAGGCGCTGAAGGCCGGCGGCACCACCTACGGCCAGCGCCGCCGCCTCGCCGCCGCCGCCTTCGCGCACACCGCCGAGTACGACACCACCGTCGCCGCCTGGTTCGAGCGCGAGCTCGCCGAGGCCGCCGCCTCGGCCGACGCCGAGGGCGCCGGCGACGAGCGCTTCCCCGCCCGCCTCGAGGTCGGCGCCGAGCGCGCCGCCACCCTCCGCTACGGCGAGAACGCCCACCAGCAGGCGGCCCTCTACCGCGCCGTCGACGGCGCCGGCATCGCGCAGGCGACGCAGCTGCACGGCAAGGAGATGTCGTACAACAACTACGTCGACGCCGACGCCGCCCTCCGCGCCGCGCACGACTTCGCCGAGCCGGCCGTCGCGATCATCAAGCACGCGAACCCCTGCGGCATCGCCGTCGCGCCCGCCGGCTTCGGCGGCGACGCGATCGCCGAGGCCCACCGCCGCGCCCACGCCTGCGACCCGCTGTCGGCGTTCGGCGGCGTCGTCGCCGCGAACCGCCCGGTGTCGGTCGGGATGGCCGAGACCCTCAGCGGGATCTTCACCGAGGTCGTCGTCGCGCCGGGCTTCGAGCCGGGCGCCGCCGAGATCCTGCAGGCGAAGAAGAGCATCCGGCTGCTCGAGCTGCCCGCCGACTACGGCCGCGACGGCGTCGAGCTGCGGCAGATCTCCGGCGGCTGGCTCGCGCAGACCCCCGACGAGTTCGCGGCGGAGTCGCTCTCGCAGGGCTGGACCCTCGTCACCGGCGATCCCGCCCACGAGCAGACCCTCCGCGACCTCGAGTTCGCGTGGCGCGCCTGCCGCGCCGTGAAGTCGAATGCGATCCTGCTCGCCCACGACGGCGCCTCGGTCGGCGTCGGCATGGGCCAGGTGAACCGCGTCGACTCGTGCCAGCTCGCCGTGCAGCGCGCCGGCGAGCGGGCGGCCGGCTCGGTCGCCGCGTCGGATGCGTTCTTCCCGTTCGCCGACGGCCTGCAGGTGCTCGTCGACGCCGGTGTGCGCGCGATCGTGCAGCCCGGCGGCTCGGTGCGCGACGACGAGGTGAAGGCCGCGGCCGAGGCCGCCGGCGTCACCATGTACTTCACCGGCGAGCGCCACTTCTTCCACTGATCCCCATCGAGACGGACACCGTGACCGACACCGCCCCCACCGCCCCCACCGCATCGACGGCGCGGACCGCCCCCACCGCCCGCCCGACGAACGCGATCCTCGGATCGGCCCTCGCCGCCTCCGTGCTCACGCTCGCCGGCACGCTCTACCAGACGAACCAGCGCGACCTCACGTTCGTGCTGCCGCCGACGCAGACGTTCGGCACCGCGTTCGGCCTCGCCGCGCTGCCGGTGCTCGTCTACCTGCTCGTGCTCATCGGCGCCGGCTACCTCGGCTGGCTGCGCACCTGGTGGCAGGGGCTCGCCGCGGGCGCGGCGGGCGTGCTGCTCGGCGGCGTCATCGGCTACGCGGTGCAGATCGTCGCCGGCGGGCTGCCGCTCGACGGCACCGCCTGGGCGGCGATCTTCGGCGAGTTCCTCGGCCTGAACTTCCCGTTCACCGTGAGCGGCCTCATCGCCGCCTCGCTGCTCGCGCCGGCGGTCCACCGCGGGCTCGCCGGCGAGGCGCCGCGGGCGACCGCCCGCACCGCGCCGGCCGCGACGGTCGTGTCGACGAGCGCGCCGGGCTCGGCCTTCCTCCGCATCCCCTCGGATGCGCTGCTCGAGTCGCTCGACGAGGCCGACGCCGACGCCGCGAACGCGCAGTGGGAGGCGCTCGTCGAGGTGTTCGAGCAGCACGGCTGGGGAACCCAGGCGGTGCCGGCCGCGCCGCACGAGGCCGAGTCGGTCCTCGTCGGCGACCTCGCGCTCGTGCTCGGCGAGCAGGTCGTGCTCGCCCGCCCGAAGGGCGACGAGCGCCGTGCCGAGCTCGCCGGCGTGCGCGAGACGCTCCTCGAGGCGGGCGCCGTCATCGACGAGCTCGAGGCGCCGGCGGTGTTCGACCCGGCCGATGTCGTCGCCGGCGAGGGCGTGCTCTACGTCGGCGCGGGCGCCACGACGAACGCCGCGGGCATCCGCGGACTGCGGCGGCTCGTCGCGCCGCGCGGCTACCGCGTCGTCGCGGTGCCGGTGCGCAACCGCGCGCGGCTGTCGGAGGCGCTCTCGGTGCTGCCCGACGGCACCCTCCTCGCCTGGGCCGAGGGCCTGGATGCGCCGGGCGCGCTCGGCGGGTTCGTCGCAGTGCCCGAGCCGCGCGGTGCGGCCGTGGTGGCGCTCGACGAGCGCACCATCGCGGTGCCCGCCTCGGCGCCCGAGACCGAGGCGCTCCTCGGCCGGCTCGGCTACGAGACCGTCGCCGTCGACGTGTCGGCGCTCGAGCGCGCCGGCGGCGCGCTGCCGCGGCTCTCGCTGCGCTCGCGCGACTGAGCGCGGGGATGGCCGTCAAGTGAAGACGGGATGAACTCTTGCAGATCTCGGCGATCGTGCCTCAGCACTAGTTATGGGCGCGGTGGTTGCGGGTGAATTCCCATCCGCTCCGATGTTGGAAGCCAGGAGGGTTTCATGCGTGCCCGTCGAACCACCGTATTGATTGTCGGACTGCTCGTATCGGCGGGGATGTCGGCCGTGGCGGTGCAGTCGGCGAGTGCAACTGTCCGAATTCATTGACCAATTGCATTCACGCGAACCGCTCGCGATTCCGCAGCAGCGTCGGCGCGATCGGGATCATCGCCGCTCTGCTGAGCGCAGCAGGATGCGCGGCTTCGAGCACAAGTGCCGGTGACCGCAGCGCTCGCTTCGACCCTGACACGGGTGCGATCATCCTGCCGCTCGATCCCTACTCCATCGACGGGACGCCGGAGGGCCTCGCGACGATCGTCGCCGTCCACCGACTCGAACTCCGGCATCGCCTTGCCGACGCGGGCGCTGCGTTGCCACCGCTCGATGTCGAGGAGTTGCGTCGGCCCGTCTACGATGACGACCGTCGATAC
>JAAYAS010000198.1 GCA_012719255.1 Microbacteriaceae bacterium
GAGGACGGCGACTCGGAGTTCGGCGACCTCATCGAGGACACCGAGGCGGTCGTGCCCGCCGACGCCGTGAGCTTCACGATGCTGCAGCGCCAGCTCGAGTCGCTGCTCGACTCGCTCTCGGAGCGCGAGGCGGGCGTCATCCGGATGCGCTTCGGCCTCGGCGACGGCATGCCGAAGACCCTCGACCAGATCGGCGAGACCTTCGGCGTCACCCGCGAGCGCATCCGCCAGATCGAGTCGAAGACGATGGCGAAGCTCCGCCACCCGTCGCGCTCGCAGTCGCTGCGCGACTACCTGGAGTAGCATCGTCACCGTTTCCCACGGCCCGCGCCCCCGCGCGGGCCGTGCGGGCCCGCCACGACCGCACGGGCTCGGCGCAGTTCGATCGAAGGGAGTGCCGTGGACCTGTCCGTGTTCACCGCAATCGAGTCCGAAGTCCGCAGCTACATCCGCGCCTTCCCGACGGTGTTCGCCACCGCGAAGGGGCAGAAGCTCGTCGACGAGCGCGGACGGGAGTACATCGACCTCTTCTGCGGTGCCGGCAGCCTGAACTACGGGCACAACGACGACGACATCAAGGCCGCGGTCATCGACTACCTCGCCGGCGACGGCATCCAACACGGGCTCGACATGGCGACGAGCGCCAAGCGCGAGTTCCTCGAGCGCTTCCGCGACCGCATCCTCGAGCCCCGCGGGCTCGACTACCGCGTGCAGTTCCCCGGCCCCACCGGCGCGAACGCCGTCGAGGCGGCGCTGAAGGCCGCCCGCATGGCGACCGGCCGCACCGGCGTGGTCGCCTTCACTCACGCCTACCACGGCCTCTCGCTCGGCGCCCTCGCCGCGACCGCGAACCAGTGGTTCCGGCAGGCGGCGGGCACGACCCTGAACGACGTGCAGTTCTTCCCGTTCGACGGCTACTACGGCCCCGACATCGACACCGTCGCGCTGCTGCGCACCCACCTCGAGGACCCGTCGAGCGGCCTCGACCTGCCCGCCGCCGTGATCGTCGAGACGGTGCAGGGCGAGGGCGGCGTCAACGTCGCGAGCGTCGAGTGGCTGCAGGCGCTGCGCGAGCTGTGCACCGAGTTCGGCATCGTGCTCATCGCCGACGAGATCCAGATCGGCATCGGCCGCTCGGGCCGGTACTTCAGCTTCGAGCGCGCCGGCATCGTGCCCGACATGGTGACGCTGTCGAAGTCGATCTCGGGCTACGGCTTCCCGATGTCGCTCACCCTCATCAAGCCCGAGTTCGACGTGTGGAAGCCCGCCATGCACACCGGCACCTTCCGCGGCAACACCATCGCCTTCGTCGGCGGCTCGACCGCCATCGAGAAGTTCTGGGCCGACGGCGAGGCCACCGAGGCCCGCATCGCCGAGCGCACCGCCATCGTCGAGGAGCGCCTCGGCGCGCTCGTCGAGCGCTACCCCGACGACCTCGCGCTGCGCGGCCTCGGCCTCCTCCAGGGCCTCGTCGGCATCCGCGACAACGCCGTCGCCGGCCGCGTCGCCAAGGAGGCCTTCGAGCGCGGCGTGATCATCGAGGTCTCCGGCGCCCACGACGAGGTGCTCAAGGTGATGCCGACCATCGTCGGCGACGACGAGACGCTGCGCGCCGGGCTCGACATCGTCGAGGCCGCGGTCGACGCGGTGCTCGCCGCCTGACCCCGCCGCAGACCAGAACCACCGCGCACCGAGAACGAGCAGGACGCATCCACATGACCGAACTCCAGGCGAACGACGGCAAGGCCCTCACCTCGACGACCGACGGCGTCGAGTACGAGCGGCTCCCGATCCGGACCCACCTCATCCTCGCCGGCGAGGACCTCCGGCAGATCATCCGGCAGTACGCGCAGCCGCACCTGCGGCCCGGCGACGTGCTCTTCGTCACCGAGAAGATCGTCGCGATCACCCAGGGCCGCTCGATGCTCCTCGACGACATCTCGCCGCGGCCGCTCGCGCGCTTCCTCGCGAAGTACGTGAAGAAGACGCCCCACGGCATCGGCCTCGGCATGCCCGAGACGATGGAGATGGCGCTGCAGGAGTGCGGCACCCCGCGCATCCTGCTCGCCGCCGCGGTGTCGGTGGTCTCGAAGAAGCTGCTGCGCCGCGAGGGCGACTTCTACCGCATCGCCGGCGAGAAGGCGCGCTCGATCGACGGTCCGACCGCGGGCACCATCCCGCCGTACAACCAGTCGGTCGTGCTCGGCCCCGAGCACCCCGAGCGCGTCGCCACCGACCTCAAGGTGATGCTCGGCGGCGACGTCGAGGTGCTCATCGTCGACATCAACGACATCGGCGGCAACATCCTCGGCTCGACGCTCGGCCGCGAGCGCAACGAGCACTGGCGCAAGGTGCTCGCCGACAACCCGCTCGGCCAGGGCACCCAGTCGACGCCGATCGGCATCATCCGCGAGGTCGCGAAGGGCTGAGCGCCCGGTGCCGCGCACGCGAAGGGGGCCCGTTCCGAGTCGGAACGGGCCCCCTTCGCGATGCGCGACCGGCTCAGCGGCCGATCGCGGCGCGGTACACCGGCAGCAGGCCCCGGCGGATGCCCGACACCGAGGGCTTCGCCTGGAACACGCCGGTGTTGTAGTTGCCCTCGATGAGCACGGGGCGGTCGGGCGCGATCGCGACGTCCCAGCCGACGTACGGCACCTCGGGGATGCGCGCCGCCGCCTCGCGCACGGCCTGCAGCGCCTCGGCGAACAGCGGCACCTCGAAGCCGACGATCGGCACGCCCGTGAGCGGGTGGATGCCGTGGGTCGCATTCGAGTCGTCGAACGCGGGGCAGAGGGCGACGCCCTCGCGCGAGAGCATCGTGTACATGCCGCCGCCGGAGAAGTTGTCGACGTCGCCGCCGGCGCCGATGCGCAGCGCGGTCGCGAGGATGTGCGCGCCGGAGCCGTCGAACCAGGTGACGATGCGCATGGTGTTCACGCTCGAGGGGTTGAGCTCGGCCATCCGCGGGTGCTGCTGGAGGAACTCCTCGAGGAGGAACTGCCGGTTGCGGGTGCGCTCGCGCCGGAACGCCGTGAGGTCGGCGATGTCGGCGGTGCGGATGCGCTCGATGCCCTTGCCGCCGAGCGAATCGGGCACCTTCGCCATGAGGTCGGGGTGGCGGTCGACGAAGGCCCGCAGCGCCTCGTCGTCGGCCTCGCGGAGGTCGAGCCAGTCGCGGCCGAGCACATCGCCGAAGCGGGCGTTGAAGCGGAGCTTGTCGCTGAGCTCGAGGTTCGCGCGCTTGTCGGTGTCGAGCTGCAGCGTGTAGCGGTTCGACATCGGGTGGGTGATGAAGGTGCGCCGCTCGGCGGGGGAGAGGATCGCGAAGTCCCAGTCCTGGAAGTCCTGGAAGGCGCAGTCGTAGCGGGCCGACGACCAGAGCATGTCGGCGAGCACGAGGAGGCGGGGCTTGCGGAACTGCCGGCCGATCGAGCCGGCCATGCGCCACACGCGCGGCAGGTCGATCGCCTTGGCGCGCTCGAGGAAATACGACAGTCGGAGATTCGGCACGGGTGGGGGCTCGTTTCTCGATCGGGGGCGGCCGGGCGGGCTCCATGCTAGCCGTCGGGCCGCGCCGCCGCCGGTGCGGCGCCCCGGCCGCGCGCGCGTGCCGAACTAGACTGTCGGGGTTCACCGCCGCGTTCGAGACCCCGGGAGGCACCATGGTCGACGACTACTCCGCCGCGCAGCTGCAGGTGCTCGAGGGGCTCGAGGCCGTGCGCAAGCGCCCCGGCATGTACATCGGCTCGACCGACTCGCGCGGCCTCATGCACTGCCTCTGGGAGATCATCGACAACTCCGTCGACGAGGCGCTCGCCGGCCACGGCGACCGCATCGACGTGCGGCTGCTGCCCGACGGCTCGGTCGAGGTCGCCGACCGCGGCCGCGGCATCCCCACCGACATCGAGCCGCGCACCGGCCTCACCGGCGTGCAGGTCGTGCTCACGAAGCTCCACGCCGGCGGCAAGTTCGACGCGGCGAACTACGGCGCCGCCGGCGGTCTCCACGGCGTCGGCGCCTCGGTCGTCAACGCGCTCTCGTCGCGCCTCGACGTCGAGGTCGACCGCGGCGGCCGCACCTGGGTGATGAGCTTCCGGCGCGGCGTGCCGGGCGTCTTCGCCGACGGCCGCGACGGCCCGAGCCCCGACTCGCCGTTCACCGAGGCCGCCGGCGCCGCCGAGCTGCGCGACGCGGGTCGCGCCCCGAAGGGCGCCACCGGCACCCGCATCCGCTACTGGGCCGACCCGCAGGTGTTCATCCGCGACGCCGAGTTCAGCCTCGACAAGCTCACCGAGCGGGCGCGGCAGACCGCCTTCCTCGTGCCCGGCCTCGAGCTCGTCATCGACGACCGCCGCGACCCCGACGAGCCCGAGACCTCGGCGTTCCGCTACGACGGCGGCATCGCCGAGTTCGTCGACTTCCTCGCGCCCGACGGCCCCGTCACCGACACCTGGCGCATCCAGGGCGGTGGCGAGTACACCGAGACCGTGCCGGTGCTCGACGAGCGCACCGGGCACATGGTGTCGCGCGAGGTCGACCGGCGGATGGAGGTCGACGTCGCGCTGCGCTGGGGCATCGGCTACGAGACGACCGCGCGCAGCTTCGTGAACATCATCGCCACCCCGAAGGGCGGCACCCACGTCGCCGGCTTCGAGCAGGCGCTGATGAAGGTGATCCGCGACGAGGTCGCCCGCAATGCGCGGCGCCTCAAGGTCGGCAACGACAAGCTCGACAAGGACGACGTGCTCGCCGGTCTCACCGCGGTCGTCACCGTGCGCATCCCCGAGCCGCAGTTCGAGGGGCAGACGAAGGAGGTGCTCGGCACCCCGCAGGCCCGGCAGATCGTCGCGAAGACGGTCACCGACGGGCTCAAGGAGCGCTTCGCCTCGACGAAGCGGCCCGACAGGACCGCCACCGGCATGCTGCTCGAGAAGGTCGTCACCGAGATGAAGTCGCGCATCTCGGCGCGCGCGCACAAGGAGACCCAGCGCCGCAAGAACGCGCTCGAGAACTCCTCGCTGCCCTCGAAGCTCGTCGACTGCCGCTCGACCGACGTCGCCCGCTCCGAGCTGTTCATCGTCGAGGGCGACTCGGCGCTCGGCACCGCGAAGCCCGCGCGCGACAGCGAGTACCAGGCGCTGTTCCCGATCCA
>JAAYAS010000199.1 GCA_012719255.1 Microbacteriaceae bacterium
AGATGGACGCCGACCAGCTCGCCGAGACCACCATGGATCCGCGGCAAGATCCTCAACGTGCAGAAGGCGTCGCTCGCCGACATGCTGAAGAACGCCGAGTGCGCGAACATCATCCAGGTGCTCGGCGCCGGGTCGGGCCGCACCTTCGACCTCGAGCAGGCCCGCTACGGCAAGGTGATCATCATGTCGGACGCCGACGTCGACGGCGCCCACATCCGCACGCTGCTGCTCACGCTCTTCTTCCGCTACATGCGGCCGATGCTCGAGGCGGGGCGCGTCTACGCCGCCGTGCCGCCGCTCCACCGCGTCGTCGTCGTCCACCCCGGCAAGAAGCCGAACGAGACGATCTACACCTACTCGGAGGACGAGCTGCAGGCGCTGCTGAAGAAGCTCCAGCGCGCCGGCCGCAAGTACCAGGAGCCGATCCAGCGCTACAAGGGCCTCGGCGAGATGGACGACCACCAGCTCTGGGAGACCACGATGAACCCCGAGCAGCGGCTGCTGCGGCGGATGACGATGACCGACGCCGCGGAGGCCGAGGCGGTGTTCGAGCTGCTCATGGGCAACGAGGTCGCGCCGCGCAAGGAGTTCATCGTCGAGGGCGCGGACGAGGTCGTGCCGGAGCTCATCGACACGTAGGCGGAGGCCGGGGCGGTCCCGGGATGCGGGCGGCCGGCGACTGCAGTAGTGTCGCCGGGTGCTGTTCCGCAACGCCGAAGAGTCCGACCTGCCCGCACTGCTCGAGATCCTCAACCACGAGATCGCGACCGGCACCGCCAACTGGTCGCTCGAGCCCGAGACGCTCCCCGAACGGGTCGCCTGGCTGCGCTCCCGACGCGAGACCGGGCATCCGGTGATCGTCGGCGAGGACGACGACGGACGCGTGCTCGGCTACGCCTCGTGCGGCCCGTTCCGCCCGTTCGACGCGTGGGCGCCGACGGTCGAGCACTCGATCTACCTGCATCCGGATGCGCGCGGCCGCGGCCTCGGGGGAGCGCTGCTCGACGCGCTGCTCGAGCGGATCGCGGCGGCCGGCTTCCGCAACGTCGTCGCGACCGTCGACGCGACGAACGCCCCGAGCATCCGGATGCACGAGCGGCGCGGCTTCGCCGAGGTCGGCCGCATGGACGCCGTCGGCGAGAAGTTCGGGCACGAGCTCGACGCGGTGTTCCTGCTCAAGCGGCTCGCCGGCTGAGCGACCGAGGCCCCTGAACTCGTCGAAGGGTGCGGACCATTCGACGGCCCAGGGGCCTGCCGCGCGGATCAGAGCACGCGCGAGAGGAACGCGCGGGTGCGCTGGTGCTGCGGGTCGCCGAGCACCTCGCGCGGATCGCCCTCCTCGACGACGACGCCCGAGTCCATGAACACGAGATGGTCGCCGACCTCGCGGGCGAACTGCATCTCGTGCGTGACGACGACCATCGTCATGCCCGACTCGGCGAGCTGCTTCATCACCGAGAGCACCTCGCCCACGAGCTCGGGATCGAGCGCCGAGGTCGGCTCGTCGAAGAGCATGAGCTTCGGCTCCATCGCGAGCGCGCGCGCGATCGCGACGCGCTGCTGCTGGCCGCCGGAGAGGTGCCCGGGGTACGACTTCGCCTTGTGCGCGAGGCCGACCTTGTCGAGCAGCTCCATCGCCGTGGCGATCGCGGCCTGCTTCTTCACGCCCTTCACGCGGGTGGGCGCCTCGATGATGTTCTCGAGCACCGTCATGTGCGGGAAGAGGTTGAAGCGCTGGAACACCATGCCGATGTCGGCGCGCTGGCGGGCGACCTCCTGCGGGCTCAGCTCGTAGAGCTTCTCGCCGCGCTGGCGGTAGCCGATGAGCTCGTCCTCGACCCAGAGCCGGCCGCCGTCGATGGTCTCGAGGTGGTTGATGCACCGCAGGAACGTCGACTTGCCCGACCCCGAGGGGCCGATGAGGCAGAGCACCTCGCCGCGGTTCACGGTCATCGAGATGTCCTTGAGCACGGTGTTCGCGCCGAAGCGCTTCACGACGTGCTCGGCGCGGACCATGGGCAGCTGCTGGTCGGTCATGCGCCGTCCCCCTTCCCGGATGCGGTCGACGGCGGCACCGGCGGCGCCCCGTCGTCGGTCGCGTCGACGACCTCGACGTTCTGCGTGGCGAGCTCCTCGGCGGTGCGGTTGTCGACCTTCTGCTTCTCGGGCGCGACGCCGCGCGCGTAGTACGCCTCGAGGTAGTGCTGGCCGACCATGAGCAGGCTCGTCACCACGAGGTACCAGATGCTCGCGACGATGAGCAGCGGCACCGGCGCGTAGAGCGCGGCCGAGATCTCGCGGGAGCGGGCGTAGAGGTCGAGCGTGAAGCCGAGCGCCGTGACGAGCGAGGTGGTCTTCAGCATCGAGATGAGCTCGTTGCCGGTCGGCGGGATGATCACCCGCATCGACTGCGGGATGATGATGCGGAGCATCGTGTTGCGCCAGCTCATGCCGAGCGCCTTCGCCGCCTCCTCCTGGCCGCGGTCGACCGAGAGGATGCCGGCGCGGACGATCTCGGCCATGTACGCCGCCTCGTTGAACGCGAGGCCGAGCACCGCGAGCCAGAACAGGTCGATCGCCGCGAACGGGCTGCCGGTCCAGAACTCGATGTCGGTGAACGGGATGCCGATGGTCACCGAGCGGTAGATCGTCGACAGCAGGCCCCAGAACACGAGCTGCACGTACACCGGGGTGCCGCG
>JAAYAS010000016.1 GCA_012719255.1 Microbacteriaceae bacterium
CGCCGTGTCGGCCTCGATCTCGACGACCTCCGGGGCCTCGGCCTCGGCGTACTCCTCGATCTCGACGACCTCCGGGGCCTCGGTGACTTCGGCCCCGGCCTCGGCGTACTCCTCGATCTCGACGACCTCCACGGCCTCGGTGACTTCGGTCTTGGTGACTTCGGCCTCGGCCTCGGTGTACTCCTCGACCTCGACCTCCTCGACCCCGATGGACTCGGCGAGCGCGAGCGTATCGACCGGCTCGGTCGACTGCGTGTCGACGTCCACCGACTCCGGGGCCGCCTCCGTCGCCTCGGCCGGCTCGGCGAGCTCGGCCTCGGTCTCGGTCTCGGCGAGGCCGTCCAACGTGTCCTCGGCGATCTCGACCAGATCGACCTTGGCGTCGGGCGCCGGGGCGGGGCGGCCCTGGACGGTGACCGGATAGTCCGCGTTGTCGACGGGGGCGCCGGTGTAGGGCTTGCCGGACATGAAGTCGTCGAACTTGTCCATGTCCGCGTGGATCGTCGTGTCGTACTTGTCGTCCGCGGTCGACGGGTCGTAGGAGGCGCCGGCCGGGACGGTCGGCGGGGTGTAGTCACGCAGCGACGTGTCGACGTCGGTGGCGTTCACCATGCTGTCGGCGTCGTAGTCGCAGGCGAGCACCGAAGCCCGCGCGTCGTAGTAGCCCGTCCAGCCGCCCGGGCGACCCGTCGCGCACCGCGTCCCGACCGGCGGCATCCATGCAAACGGATGCTCCTCATCCGCACGGATACCCATATGGGTATCATTATCGACGGTGGGCGACCGGTTCGGCCGAGCCCGCACTCCGCGCGACAGGGCTCCCGCTCCGTGCCGTCGCGCGCCGCCGCTGACGGAGCGATCGGGCCGAGCCGGCGCTGATCCCGGCCGCCCGTCCTGCCACGAGGAGGCGATGGGCGCATGGCCCGTGTCGTCATCATGGGTGCGGGAGTCGCCGGTCACACCGCGGCCCTCTACCTGAAGAAGCAGCTCGGGAAGGCGCACGACGTCATCGTCGTCACGCCGAACTCGCAGTGGAACTGGATCCCGTCGAACATCTGGGTCGGCGTCGGCAAGATGCAGCAGAAGCAGGTGCTCTTCGCGCTCGCGCCGCTCTACAAGCGCAAGGGCATCGAGTACCACCAGGCGCTCGCCCGGGTGCTCCGCCCCGAGGGCGACGGCGACGACGCCACCCCCTCGATCGAGATCGAGTACACCGACCCGAAGCGCAAGGGCGAGACCGCCCGCCTCCACTACGACTACCTCGTCAACGCCACCGGCCCGAAGCTCAACTTCAACGCCACGCCGGGCCTCGGCCCCGACCAGGACGGCGGCACCGTCTCGGTCTGCACCGCCGACCACGCGACCCACGCCGCGAGCGCGCTCGCCGAGGCGATCGCGAAGATGAAGGCCGGCGAGCGGCAGACGCTCGTCATCGGCACCGGCCACGGCACCTGCACCTGCGAGGGCGCCGCCTTCGAGTACGTCTTCAACGTCGAGCACGAGGTGCGCGAGGCCGGCGTGCGCGACCTCGCCGAGATCATCTACTTCACCAACGAGTACGAGCTCGGCGACTTCGGCGTCGGCGGCATGCTCTTCAACCAGAAGGGCTTCCAGACCACCTCGAAGATGTGGACCGAGTCGCTCTTCCGCGAGCGCGGCGTGCGCCCGATCGTGCGCGCCCACCCGCACCGCATCGAGGACGGCATCATCCACTACGAGACGCTCGACGGCGCGCACCACGAGCTGCCGTTCGACTTCGCGATGCTGCTGCCGCCGTTCCGCGGCGCCGACCTCGTCGCCTACGACCGCGAGGGCAACGACATCTCCGACCGGCTCTTCGCCGCGAACGGCATGATGAAGGTCGACGCCGACTACGCGCCGAAGGCGTACGAGGAGTGGAAGGCCGCCGACTGGCCGAAGACCTACCGCAGCCCCCACTACGACAACATCTGGGCGCCCGGCATCGCCTTCGCGCCGCCGCACCCGATCTCGGTGCCGCACACCTCGCCGAACGGCACCGTCATCACCCCGGCGCCCCCGCGCACCGGCATGCCCGCGGGCATCATGGGCAAGATCGTCGCCGACACCATCACCGACCGCATCAAGAACCCGGGCCGCCCCGACCACGAGGCGTCGATGGCGGCGATGGGCTCGGCGTGCATCGCCTCGGCCGGCACCGGCCTCACCACCGGCTCGGCCGCATCCATGACGATGTACCCGACGGTGCCCGACCACGAGAAGTACCCCGACAACAACGGCCGCCACCGCTCGTTCACCTCGGGCGAGATCGGCCTCGCCGGCCACTGGATCAAGGCGCTGCTGCACTTCGGCTTCATCTACAAGATGAAGGCCCGCCCGTTCTGGTGGCTCATCCCCGAGTAGACCAGCGCCCCAAGCAACCGGCCGCGAAAGGACCACCGAAATGACCTACGAACCCGACCTGCAGCGGGCGCCGCTGCCGAGTGCCCGCACCCTGCGCCAGCGGAAGAACGTCTTCTACCAGTTCGGGCGCCTGCTGGCGCTCTCGTTCAAGATGATGCGCGTCATCATGCGGGGCCACGGCGGCTGAGCCGCTCCCGCTGCGCGCAC
>JAAYAS010000200.1 GCA_012719255.1 Microbacteriaceae bacterium
GAGGGCCTCGACCTCCGCATCCTCTCGCCGATCGAGGCGACGAAGTTCTCGGTCGAGCGCATACGCCGCGGCGAGGACACCATCTCGGTGACCGGCAACGTGCTGCGCGACTACCTCACCGACCTGTTCCCGATCCTCGAGCTCGGCACCTCGGCGAAGATGCTCTCGGTCGTGCCGCTGATGAACGGCGGCGGCCTGTTCGAGACCGGCGCCGGCGGCTCGGCGCCGAAGCACGTCGAGCAGCTCGTCGACGAGAACCACCTGCGCTGGGACTCGCTCGGCGAGTTCATGGCCCTCGCCGAGTCGCTCCGCCACGAGCAGCAGCGCGGCAACGCCCGCGCCGGCGTGCTCGGCGACGCCCTCGACAAGGCCACCGAGCGCCTCCTCGACGAGAACCTCTCGCCCTCGCGCAAGGTCGGCGAGATCGACACCCGCGGCTCGCACCTCGCGATCGCCCGCTTCTGGGCCGACGAGCTCGCGAAGCAGACCGACGACGCCGAGCTCGCCGCCGCCTTCGCGCCGGTCGCCGAGGCGTTCGAGGCCGAGGGCGACGCGATCGCTCAGGCGCTCATCGACCTGCAGGGCTCGGGCGTCGACCTCGGCGGCTACTACCGCCCCGACGCCGAGAAGGCCGAGGCCGTGATGCGCCCGGTCGCCGCCTACAACGAGATCCTCGCGAAGCTCGCGTAGCGCCCGAGTCAGGGTGCCCGTCCCCGAGTGGGGGCGGGCACCCTGCGTTTCCAGGGGTGTGGGCCGGCCGGGCGGGGAGCCAGGCCGAGGCGACCGAGTCCGCCGGGGCGGCCGGCCGATCTCGTGGGTGCGTGCACGTTCGTCGCTCAGCCGGGTCGACGGCGCGGTTCCGGCCGCTGCCTTCGACGAGTCTGCACGCGCGGCCGCGCTGCGTGCCGATTCGTCGACGCTCCTCGCCCGGATCCCATCGTCGACCCACCAGGTCGACGAATGCGCACGCGCGGTCGCTCCGGCCCCATGGTCGACCCACCACGAGTTCCCGCAACTGTCCACAGACCTGCCCTCCGACCACCTCTCCACAACTCGAGCCCTTCCTCGAGCCCCCCTTCGCCGAGCTTCGCGACCATCCCCGCATGGATGACCTGCTCGCCCTCCTCGCCGCGAACCACGGCGCGATGCGCCACCACGAACTGCTCGCCGGCGGCGTCTCCCGCCGGACGATCGCCAACGCGCTCGCGGCGAAGCTCATCGAGCAGCCCAAGCGCGGCTGGTACGCCCTGCCCTCCGACACCCGCTCCGATGCGCAGGTCGCCCGGCTCATCGGCGGCACGCTCACCTGCGTGACGGCGCTGCGGCATCACGGACTCTGGGTGCCGCGCAGCCCCCAGGGCCGGCATGTGCGCACGCCCGAGCGCACCGCGCGCGCCTGGCCGACCGACCCCCTCTACTCGAAGTACGGGCCCGGCACCAAGCTCCACCGCGACTCGCGCAAGTGGCGCTCGCCCGAGGCGACGGGCGGCATCGACGAACCGCTGACGGCGGTGCTCGCCGCGGCGCAGTGCCTCACCGCGCGCGACCTCGTCGCGGTGCTCGAGTCGATGCTGCAGGGCGGCTGCACGCTCGAGCAGATCGGCGCGCTCGGCGAGCAGTCGACGGCCGGGCTGCGGGATGCGCTGAGCCGCGTCGTCGGCGCCGATTCGGGCAACGAGTCGCTCGTGCGGATGCGGCTGCAGCAGGCGAGGATCCAGGCGACGCCGCGCGTGAGGCTCGGTCCGTGGACGGTCGATCTGCTCATCGGCGACTGGCTCGTGATCGAGGTCGACGGCTACGCGTACCACTCGGACCGCGCCGAGTTCGAGCGCGACCGGTTGAAGGACCGCGAGCTCGTCACCCGCGGCTACACCGTGATGCGCCTCGCCACTCGGGATGTGGAGTCGACCTGGGCGGCGTCGCTCGAGCACATCCGGCAGACCATGCGAGCGGGGTGGCATCGACGTCCGCGCCCCGGGGCGCAGCCGGATTACGAGCGCGAGGTCGACTGAGCCGAGCGCATTCGTCGACCAGGGAGACCGACGACGCCGTCCCGAAGCGGCCCTTCGACGAATGCGCACGCGCGACCCGCACGAGCGCGGCGCGCGAGCAGAGTCGTCGACGCGAATCCGCAGGAGGGCATCCTTGACCGGCGCGGTCGACGAATGCGCACGCCCGCACGGGCCCGGCGCGACCGAACGCCCCGACACGAAGAAGGGCCCGGCCCGCCGAAGCGGACCGGGCCCTCGCGCCGACTACTTGCGGTAGTTCGGCGCCTCCACGACCATCTGCACGTCGTGCGGGTGCGACTCCTTGAGGCCCGCGGGCGTGATGCGCACGAAGCGGCCGCGCGACTTCAGGTCGTCGATGGTGCGGGCGCCGACGTAGAACATCGACTGGTGCAGGCCGCCGGTGAGCTGGAACACGTTCTGGCGCACGGTGCCGCGGTAGGGCACCTTGCCCTCGATGCCCTCGGCGATGAGGTCGTCGTCGGCGGGCACATCGGCCTGGAAGTAGCGGTCGCGCGAGTACGAGGTCTTCTTGCC
>JAAYAS010000201.1 GCA_012719255.1 Microbacteriaceae bacterium
CACCGGGTCGGCGTCCGGCGGCGGCCCGAGCGCGATCGGCGCCCGGTCGGCGGCCGGGGCCTCCCCCTCGGCGCCCGGCGAGCCCCTCGATGCGGCGCTCGCGATCGTCACCGGCCTCGCGCATCCCGAGCGGCTCGCCCGCGCCCGCGGCCGCGACGGCTCGTACCTGCTCGCCGGCGGCACCGGCGCGGCGCTGCCGCGCGACTCGTCGCTGCGCGGCCAGCCGTGGCTCGCGATCGCCGAGGTCGCGCGCGGGCGCGCCGCCGACGGCTCGGGCGCGGTGATCCGCTCGGCGGTGCCGATCGACGAGCGGCTCGCGCTCGAGGTGGGCGCCGAGCTCGTCGCCGAGCGCACCGCGACCGAGTGGACCGGCGGCCGGGTGACGGCCCGCCGCATCCGCGCGCTCGGTGCGATCGAGCTCTCGTCGACGCCGGTCGCGCCGACCGCCGAGGAGGCGCGCGCCTGCATCGCCGAGCGGCTCGCCGAGCGGGGCGTCGCCGCGCTGCACTGGTCGCCGGCGGCCGATGCGCTGCGGCGCCGGCTCGCGCTCGTGCACCGCGAGCTCGGCGGGCCGTGGCCCGCGGTCGACGACGCCGCGCTCGCCGCCCGCCTCGACGAGTGGCTCGCGCCCGAGCTCGACGGGCTCGCCGCCGGCCGGCCGCTCGAGCGCCTCGATCTGCACGCCGCGCTGCAGCGGCTGCTGCCGTGGCCCGAGGCCGCGCGCCTCGACGAGCTCGCGCCGGTGCGCATCGAGGTGCCGAGCGGCTCGCTGATCGCCGTCGACTACCCGCCGGTCGACGACCCGACGGCGCCGCCGGTGCTCGCCGCGAAGCTGCAGGAGTGCTTCGGCTGGGAGACGACGCCGCGGCTCGTCGACGGCCGGGTGCCGGTGCTCATGCACCTGCTCTCGCCGGCGCGCCGCCCGCTCGCCGTCACCGACGACCTCGCCTCGTTCTGGTCGAACGCGTACGCGCAGGTGCGCGCCGAGATGCGCGGCCGCTATCCGAAGCACCCCTGGCCCGAGGATCCGCGCACCGCGCCGCCGCGCCGCGGCACCACCCGCTCCGGCCGCTGACCCGCCCGCGAACGAGAATTCGACCGGTACTCGCAGCGGCGAGTACCGGTCGAATTCTCGTTGCGGCGGTGCGGGGGCCGATCAGTCGATCGAGTCGGGCGAGTCGACCGAGTCGACCGACTGCACCGAGTACGCCGACTGCACCGAGTAGGTCGACTGCACCGACTGCGCCGAGACCGGCGAGTTCGCCGACCAGTCGTCGTAGCCCGAGTCGTCGTAGGCGGGCACCGGCTCGGGGGCGGGGGCCCAGTCGGCCGACGCGGCGCTCGAGGCCTGGCCCGCACCGGCGGCGGGCACCGAGTTCATGCCGGGCACGTTGCTCGCGGTCGGCACCTGGGTGGCGGTCGGCGCGCTCGCGACCGAGTCGGGCTTCGGCAGCGGCGTGGCCGCCGGGCCCTTGCCGGCCTGCTCGACGCCGACGGCGGGGGTGTCGACGCGGTCGCCGACGCTGTCGCGCAGGTCCATGGCGTTGGCGGCGGCGAAGGCCGAGCCGGCGACGATGGCGAGGCCGAGGGTCGAGGCCGCGCCGACGGTGATCCACTTGCGGTCGATGTTCATGATTCGCTCCTTTCCCGAGGGCGGGTCCTGGGGGTCCGAACCGGGGCTTCCGGTTGCTGTTGACTCCAGTGTGGAGCGCCGAGGTGAGGTGCGAATTGCACCCGGATGAGAGCTCTCTCATGTGCGCCCGGCCGGCTTCCGGGCCGGGTCGATCAGAGCGCGGCGAGGGCGCGATCGAGGATGCGGGCGGCGGGTTCGGCGCCGCCGAGCTCGGCGGCGCCGCCGGCGTGCGCGACCGCGTGCACGGCGAACACGGCCCGGGCCGCGGCCTCGTCGAGCCAGGCCTCGGCGGCGGCGTCGACGAGCCGTTCGAGGCCGGCGGCGGCGGGGGCGTTGCCGCGGGCGGCGTTGCGGTCGGCGGCGACGAGCGCGTGGGCGGCGAAGGCGCCGGCGTCGTCGGCCGGGTCGCCGAGCCCGGCGGTGTCGACGTCGATGAGCCCCGACACCCGCGGCGCGGCCGCCCCGCCCTCGAAGAACAGCTGCCCGAGGTGGAGATCGCCGTGCATCGGCACCGGCGCTGCCGCCTCCCGGGGCCGGCCGTCGGCGACCGCCCGCAGACGGGCGAGCGGCGCGTCGAGCCCGCGCCCGGCGAGCCGCTCGAAGTACCAGTCGGCGCGCAGCGCGAGCGAGGGCCGGGCGTCGCCGGCGAGCCCCGAGGCGGCGAGCGCCCGCCGCAGCCCGTCGATCGCGGCGACGAGCGCCCGCGCCTCGGCGGCGTCGCCCAATCGGGCGGCCCGCTCGATGCCCGCCTCGCCCCGGGCCTCGTCGATGACGAGCAGCCCCGCGGGCGACCAGCCGCCGACGGCCGGCACCGGCAGGCCGGCGGCGCCGAGGCGGCGGTGCACGCTCCAGATGCGCTCGGCGCGCTCGGGGCGCACGACCTTGAGGTAGCGCGCCTCGCCGCCGTCGACCGGCGCGAGCCGGATCACCGCGCGCTTGCCGGCGCGGTAGGCGAGCATCCGCGAGTCGTGCGGCGCGTCGATGCCGAGCCGGGAGAGCAGCGCCGCGGTCGCGTCGGAGAACGCGGCGGGGCCGAGCGCGGGCAGGTACGGGTCGGCGGGATGCACCCAGATGCGGGCGGCGGGCCCCCTCCCCTCGTCGCCGGGCTCGGCCGGGAGCACCATGCCGGTCTCCTCGTCGACCGGCTGCCGGGAGGTGTCGACGTAGACGGTGAGCGGGGCGCCGTCGTCGTCGACCGCGAAGCCGGCGATCGCGCCGACCCCGGCGGCCTCGCGGCTGATGAGCCGGCCCTCGCGGCCGAGGGCGTCGGCGAGCAGCGCGGCCTCGGGCACCCGCGGGGGCCGCTCGGCCGCCCCGGAGCTCGCG
>JAAYAS010000001.1 GCA_012719255.1 Microbacteriaceae bacterium
GTTCTCGCGCACCGCGCAGGTGTTGATGACGATGACGTCGGCCTGCTCGTCGTCGGCCTGCGCGTAGCCCGCGGCGAGCAGCGACCCGCTGAGCCGCTCGGAGTCGTGCACGTTCATCTGGCAGCCGAGCGTGCGCACGAAGAAGGTGCGCTGCGAGCCGTCGGCGTTGCGGGATGCGGGCGACGGGGCGATCACGGTGGGGGTCTCGATCATGATGGGCTCGATTCTACGTTTCGCGGCCCGGTGCCGCTCGGGGCGCTCCTCGCGCGGCGCCGGGCGGATAGGGTCGCAGCACGGCACCGCGACACAGGAGGCAGCCATGCTCGACGACGTTCTCGCCCTGTTCGCGTTCACTTGGGCGAACGCGATCGCCGTCGTCGTGAGCGCGGTGATCATCTACGTGGTGTTCCTCATCTACGTGCGGCTTTTCGGCGCGCGCGTGCTCGCGCAGATCAGCACCTTCGACGGGCTCATCGTGATCATGCTCGGGGCAGTCGCGGGCCGCGTGATCCTCATGGATGTGCCCTGGCTGCCGGCGGGCGTGCTCGGGCTCGGCACGCTCTTCGTGCTCGAGGCGATGTTCGGCGAGCTGCGCAAGCGCTCGCTCGGCAACCGCATCCTCAACCAGGCGCCGCTCGCAGTGATGGTCGACGGCGAGCCGCAGGATGCGGCGCTCGCGAAGGCGCACCTCGCGCACGACGAGCTGATGAGCGCCCTGAGGCAGGCCGGCGTGCGCCGCCTCGCCGAGGTGCGGCTCGCGGTGTTCGAGCCGCACGGGCGCATCTCGGTGCTCCATGTCGGCGACGACATCGACTCCGAACTCCTGCGCGGCGTCGAAGGCCTGCCTAGCTCGTAGCCTTGCCCTTCTTCCCCTTCTTGCCCTGCCACGGCCCGCGCTCGATGTGACTGCGGGCGTGCGCGACGGCGTCCTCGATCGAGTCGAACACGTGCCGCGGGTCGCGCAGCGCCCGGTAGACGCCGACGGCGTCGGCGACGCGGCGATGCTCCTCCTTGAGGCCCTTCACGAGCACGGTGACGCCGCGGTTCTCGAAGGTCTCGATCACCTCGACGAGGGTGTTCGCGCCGGTCGCGTCGAGGCCGCTGAGCCGCGAGAGCCGGATGATCACGACCTCGATGCCGCGGTACTGGTCGAGCTCGCGCTGCAGCCGGTCGGCGACGCCGAAGAACATCGCGCCGTCGATGCGCACGAGCGCGATGCGCTCGTCGCCCGGGATGCGGTCGCCCTGGATCTCCTCGCGGCGCACGCCGGCCTGGTCGGCGACGTGCTTGAGGGCGACGATCGCGGCGACGACGAGACCGATCTCGATGGCGACGATGAGGTCGACGGCGATCGTGATGAGCGCGGTGATCGAGAAAATGAGCACATCGGCGCGGCTCGCGCGGAAGATCGCCTTCACCGTCTCGGGCGACACCATGCGGCTCGAGGTCGCCATGAGCACGCCCGCGAGGGCCGCGAGCGGCACGTGGGCGACGAGCGCCGAGCCGGCGTAGATGACGACGAGCAGCAGCACGCCGTGGAGGATCGCGCTCACGCGCGTGCGCGCGCCGGAGCGCACGTTCACGGCGGTGCGGGCGATCGCGCCGGTGGCGGGCATGCCGCCGAACAGGCCCGAGGCGATCGAGGCGAGGCCCTGCCCCGACAGCTCGCGGTCGGGCGAGTAGGGGCCGGTGGGCGCCATGCGCGAGGCGACGCGCGCCGAGAGCAGCGACTCGATCGCGGCGAGCAGCGCGATCGAGAACGCGGGCATCGCGAGCACGCCGAGCTGCGCGACGTCGAAAGCGGGGAGGGAGGGGGCGGGCAGGGCGGTCGGCAGCTCGCCGATCGTCGGCACCGGCAGGGCGAGGAGCGCGGTCGCGACGGTCGCGACGACGACGGCGACGAGGCTCGCGGGGATCGCGGGGTGGAGCTTCGGGAGGAGGAGGATCAGCGCCCAGGTGACGGCGACGATCGCGAGGGTGATGCCGGCGACCGACCAGTCGGCGTTGCCGAAGGCCTCGCCGGCGGCGAGCACGGGGTTGAGGCCGACGGTGGCGGTGGTGCCGAGCGCCATCGGCACCTGCTGCAGGAAGATGATCGTGGCGATGCCGAGAGTGAAGCCCTCGACGACGGTCCACGGGATGAGCGAGACGGCGCGGCCGAGCCCGCTGAGTCCCATGGCGACCAGCATGACGCCGGCCATCAGCGCGAGCAGCGGCACCGCCTCTGCGCCGTGGGCGGCGACGACGGGGGCGAGGATGACGGCCATCGCGCCGGTGGGGCCGGAGACCTGCACGTTCGAGCCGCCGAAGATCGCGGCGACGATGCCCGCGACGACGGCGGTGACGAGGCCGGCGGCGGCGGAGACTCCGGAGGAGATGCCGAAGGCGAGCGCGAGCGGCAGGGCGACGATCGCGACGGTGACGCCGGCGGTGAGGTCGACGCGCCACGACGAGCGGAGCTCGGCGTAATCGCTGCGGCTCGGCAGGATTCGGGAGGCCAGGGTGCGGGCGAGCGACGAGCCCCGCGACGACGCGGACACGACGGCGGCGCCTTTCTCGGAGCGGTGCGCTCCGGGGACGGATGCGGACTCGTCCCGGGGGCCGTGGTCGGCCGGTGCGCGGGCGAGCAGTGGATGCTGCCGCATGCGGGCCGCCGGCGGTGCGGCGGCGCCGCGCGCGGCGGCCCTCCCAGGATACGCGGCGGCCCTGATACGGGCGGTCACCGGCCGGTCGGCACCGCCGCGGGGCCGGCACTGCGAGCACGCGCCACCACCGGGGGCGCCGCACCGCAACGGTTGCGCCATGCCGTTGCGGTGCGCGCGCGGTCTAGCGGTCCTCGTCGAGCGCCTGGCGCACCGCGCGGGTGGCGAGCTCGCCGCCGTAGCCGCGGCGGGCGAGGTAGGCGTGGAGGCGGCGGAAGGCGGTGTCGCGGTCGCCGACGCTGACGCGGCGGGCGCGGCTGCGGGCGAGCTCGAGCGCCTGCTCGAACTCGGCGTCGCGGTCGGGCTCGCCGAGCACCTCGTCGATGACGAGGTCGTCGATGCCGATCTCGCGCAGCTCGCGGGCCATCGCGGCGCGGCCGAGGCTGCGGCGGCGGAGCCGGCCGTCGCGGAGCTGCTCGGCGAGCGCGCGGTCGTCGAGGTAGCCGAGCTCGAGCATCCGGTCGACGATGCGGTCGAGGTCGAGCTCGCCGAGCTGCTCGAAGCCGTCGCGGAGGAAGTGCCGGCTGTCGCGCACCGAGCGCGGCGCGCGGCCGAGCCAGCGCACGAGCGCTTCGCTCGCCTCGTCGATCACCGCGGCGTCGCCCGCGGTGCCCGGAAGCACCGTGAGGTTGCCGCCGGCGGCCGGTCGCACCGGACCCGCGGCGGGCGGGGATGCCGGTGCCCGGCGGGCGGGTGCGGCGGTCCCGTCGGCGGCCGCGCGCCGATGCGGTACGGCGGTGGGCGGCGAGTCGTCGCGGTTCTCGCCGGCGAGTTCGTCGGTCTCGACGAACGCGACGCGCGGTCGGCGCCCGCCCGATCGCGCCGCCGAACGCGGGCGCTCCCCCGCCGCGCCGCGCACGGGCGCCGGGGAAGGTCCGTCCGCATCCGCATCCGCATCCGCCTCGGCATCGACGTGCTCGACACCGTCCTCGGCGGCCGGCGCCGCCGCCTCGATCCGGCGGATCCGCTCGCGCAGGCGCGCGAGCCGGCCGCCGTCGTCGCTGTCGTCGGCGCGCTCGTCGTCGTCCGCCACCGCGTCGCTCGGGTCGGCGGCGGGCGGTGCCGCGCCCGTGGCGCGCGCCGGGCGGGGTTCGGGCTCGACGCGCCGCTCCGCGTTCAGGGGCCGCCCGCCCCAGCCGACGTTGCCGGGGAAGGCGATCACCTCGGCGAGGCGCTCGTCGTGCTGCTCGTGCTGGTCATCCATTGCTGTCGCTCCTCACGCGGGGTCGGCGAGGCGCGCGAGGGCCGGGCGGTTCGTCGCCGCCCGGCCCTCGCGCATCCCGGTGCCGCCCCTAGGCGCTCTTCGTCGCGGGCGCGATGTCGAGCACCTCGCCGGTGGCCGGGTCGACGCCGATCGCGTCGGGGTCCTCGCGGATGCCGAGCTTGACGAGGATCTTCTCCTCGATCTCGGCGGCGACCTCGGGGTTCTCGCGGAGGTAGCGGCGGGCGTTCTCCTTGCCCTGGCCGAGCTGGTCGCCCTCGTAGGTGTACCAGGCGCCCGACTTCGTGACGATGCCGTGCTCGACGCCGTAGTCGATGAGCGAGCCCTCGCGGGAGATGCCGACGCCGAAGAGGATGTCGAACTCGGCCTGCTTGAACGGCGGGGCCATCTTGTTCTTCACGACCTTGACGCGGGTGCGGTTGCCGACCGCGTCGGTGCCGTCCTTGAGCGTCTCGATGCGGCGGACGTCGATGCGGACCGAGGCGTAGAACTTCAGCGCCTTGCCGCCGGTCGTCGTCTCAGGACTGTTGTGCACCATGACGCCGTCCACGAAGTAGTTGTGGGTCCCGGCCACTTCGATGTCAAAGCGGTGCATCGACCGAGTCTTCGGCTTGACGTGCACATCGAGGACTCGGGCCGGCACAAGCACCTCACGCGGCTCGACAAGCTCGGGCTGGAGGGCAAGCTGACCGCGCAGCCCAGGCAGGAGCTTGTACTCCATCGACGGGTGGATGTAGGGCGCGACGATCTCCTGGAACCGCCTCGTCCCTGCTGTGGTCAAGGTGAGGACCGCCTTCTGGCGGGCACCGGACAGCCGGACGCGGCAGTCGACGCCGTGTTCGTCGCGAAGGTAGTTCGCGAGGCGTGCACGGGACCCCTCGCTCATGGCTTCGACGCAGATCTCGATCCGACCGGA
>JAAYAS010000202.1 GCA_012719255.1 Microbacteriaceae bacterium
CTCGACGGCGTCGGACTCGGGTGCGGGGCCGTTCGCGGCGGCGGCATCGTTCGACATGCCGCCAGGGTACTGCGAGCCCCCGACAGCCGGGCGCGGCGGCCCGGCGCCGGGGCGGGGTCAGACGCGCGAGCGGCCGACGTGGCTGAGCCGGTCGAGCAGGTCCTTGTCGTCGGCGGCGCGGCGCACCGGCAGCGTGATCGCGAGGCCGATGCACACGCCGGCGGTGATGAGCACGAGCAGCACCCACACCCAGGCGCGGTCGAAGGCGATCCAGGCGAAGCCGTCGACCCGGGAGAGCCAGCTCGCGACGACCGCCCAGCCGATCGCGGTCGCGGCGCCGATCGCGGGCACGAGCGCGGGGCCGACCTTGCCGGCCGGCCGCAGCAGCGGCCAGGCGGCGAGGCCGATCGCGAGGCCGTAGAGTCCGGCGAAGAGGAGCTCCATGACCGGTCGGGGCTAGGCGACGAAGCCGACGCGGCGCTGGGTCTCCTCGCCGATCTCGATGTACGCGAGCAGCTCGCGGTTCACGAGGATGACGCGGCCCTTGTCGTCGGTGAAGCGGACCACCGGCGAGGCGCTCTCGGACACGAGCTTCTCGATCTCGGCCGCGGCGACGTCGGTCTCGAAGGTGAGCTCGCGGGGGGAGTGGACGATGCCGATGCGGATTTCCACGGGGCGCCTTTCGGTCGGGAGACGTGACGCCCCAAGCGTAGACGGCGGCCGCTCGGAGGTCGTGTCGGAGGCCGCCGATACGGTGATGCCATGAGCGAACACGAGCAGGCGCAGCCGCATCCCGACCCGGCGCCCGAGCCCGGCCCGGGGCCGGCGATCGACCCCGCCCGGGGGCCCGGGCTCGACCCGGGTCAGCGGGCCGTCGTCGACGCCGCCGGGCGCGAGTCGCTGGCGGTGATCGGCGCACCGGGCAGCGGGCGCACGACGGCGCTCGTCGAGCTCGTCGCCGCGCGGGTCGAGGCCGGCACCCCGCCCGAGCGCATCCTCGCGGTCGCCGCGAACCGCCGGCTCGCGGCCGCGCTGCGCGACCGGCTGCACCGCCGCATCCGGCTCGCCGCCCGGGGCGCGACGCTCGGCCGCACGATGCCCTCGGTGGCGATGGAGATCATCGCCGACCACCGGGCGCGCACCGGCGAGGCGCCGCCGAAGCTGCTCACCGGCTCGCAGCAGGATGCGATTCTCGCCGACCTCCTCGCCGGCGAGCTCGACGAGACCGGCACCGTCGCGCGCCGCCGCGGGGCGGCGGGCTGGCCCGAGTGGCTCTCGCCGGAGACCCTCGCGCTGCGGGGCTTCCGCGACGAGCTACGGGCCCTGCTCGCGGCGATGGCCGAGCACGGGGTGGGGCCCGAGCGGCTCGCCGCGCTCGCCGCCGACCCCGCGGCCGAGCCGCCGGCGGGGGAGCGGCACCGGGCGCTCTGGGCGGGAGCCGCGGTGCTCGCGCGCGACTACGACGACGTGCTCGGCCGCGCCTACGAGAGCGCCTACGACACGCCGACCTCGCTCGCCGAGGCGGCCCGGCTGCTCGGCGAGCGCGACGGCGCGGGCCGTCCCGCGCTCGGCGACCTCGAGCTCGTCGTCGTCGACGACGCGCAGGAGCTCACCGAGCCGGCCCGGCGCCTCCTCGCCGCGTTCGAGCGCGCCGGGGCGAGCATCGTGACCTTCGGCGACCCCGATCTCGCCACCGGCGCCTTCCACGGCGGTCGGGCCGAGTTCGCGACGAACTGGCGCGACACCGGGGATGCCGCGCCGCCGCGCCTGCTGCTGCCGCTCGTGCACCGGCACGGCCCCGAGCTGCGGGCGCTCGTCGCAGAGACCTCGCAGCGGGCCGGGGCGCGCGGCGAGGGCGCCCACCGCAAGGCGCCGAGCGCGCTGCCGCCGATCGCCGGCGCCGACCCCGACGCGATCCCGGTCGCGGCCCACCGGGCCTGCGCGAGCGAGAGCGAGGAGGCGGAGCTCGCGGCGGGCTGGCTGCGGCGCCTCCACCTCACCGAGGGCGTGCCCTGGCGCGAGATGGCGGTGATCACCCGCACCGGCGCCCGGCTGCCGCAGCTCGCGCGCGCCTTCGACCGCGCCGGCATCCCCACGGTCTCGTCGACGTCGGTCGCGGCCGCCGACGACGCGACGGTGCGGGCCATCCTCGATCTCGCCGGGCTCGCGGTGCACGGCGAGCCCGAGGCGATGCGCAGCGGCGCGCTCCAGCGCATCCTCGCCTCGCCGCTCCACGGCGTCGACCCGCTCGAGTTCCGCCGGGTGCGCCGCGCCGCGTACCTCGCCGAGGCGGCCGCGCACGCCGAGGCCGCCGGCGACGGGGCCGCCGGCGACGGGGCCGCGGCCGGCGATGCCGAGCCGCGCGTCGAGCGCTCCGGGCTCAACGTGCTCGTCGACACCGTCGAGGCCGAGGCGGCGGGCGGGCGCGACGCCGTCGGCTCGGACGTGCTCGACGCGCTCGCGGGCTCCGCCCGCCCGCACGCGGCGAACGCGGTGCGCGCGCTCGTCGACGTGCTGCGGCGGATGCGCGCCCGGCTCGGGGAGGCCGAGCCGATCGACACCGTGCTCTACGAGGCGTGGCGCGATCCCCGCCGCGCCGACGAGTGGCAGCGGCTCGCGCTCGCGGGCGGCGCCGGGTCGGCCGAGCTGCACCGCCGGCTCGACGCGCTCGTCGTGCTCTTCGACCGCGCGAAGCGCTTCGTCGAGCGCGAGCCGGGCGCCTCGCTCGCGAGCTTCCTCGCCGAGTGGCAGCGCGATTCCGTCGTCGACGACTCGCTCGGCGGCCGCGTCGTCAGCGATGCGGTGACGCTCACCACGCCCGCCGGCGCCGTCGGTCTCGAATGGCGGGCGGTCGTCGCCATCGGCATGAACGAGGGCGTGTGGCCGAACCTGCGCGTGCGCGACACGCTGCTCGGCGCCGGCCGGCTCGAGGAGGCGCTGAGCGACGAGCGCCCCGCGCCGATCGTCGACCGCCGGCGGGCCGTGCTCGACGACGAGACCCGGATGCTCGTGGCCGCCCTCTCGCGCAGCCGCGAGCACCTGCTCATCACCTCGGTCGCCGATGAGGAGCGGCAGCCCTCGCCGTTCCTCCGCTGGCTGGGGCTGCCCGAGCTGCCCGACCGCTTCGCCATCGGCGATGCGAGCGGCCTCGGCTACGGCCAGGTGACCCTCTCCGGGCTCGCCGCGCGGCTGCGCCGCGAACTCGCGGCGCCCCGCCGCGCCGCCGACCCCGCCGAGGCCGACGCCGAACGCGCACTCGCGCGCCTCGCCGCCGAGGGCGTCGCCGGCGCCCACCCCCGCGACTGGTGGGGCATCCGCGGCCGCTCGACGCTCGCACCGCTGCGGCACCCCGACGATCTCGCGGCCCTCGAGCTCGCCGTGTCGCCCTCGGGCATCGACCGCTTCCGGGAGTGCGGCGTGAACTGGTTCGTCGGCGAGCAGGTGCAGGCGCCGTCGTCGGAGGCGCAGTCGATGGGTCGGCTGATCCACCTCGTCGCCGAGCGCGAGCACGAGTTCGACGACGTGGAGGCGCTCGTCGCCTTCGCGCGGGCGGAGTTCGCGCAGCTCGAGTTCGGCGCCCCCTGGCTCGCCGAGGTGCAGGGCAATCGCGTCGAGACGGCCACGCGCACGCTGTGGCACTACCTGCGCAGGGACGGCGTCGTGCCGATCGCGACCGAGACGGCGATCCGCGCCGAGATCGACGAGACCGTCGAGCACCTCCGGGCCGCCGAGGGCGCCGAGCCCGCCGAGGTCGACGTCCGCGTCGTGCTTCGCGGCCGCATCGACCGCGTCGAACGCGATGCCGAGGGCGTGCGCATCATCGATTTCAAGACGGGAACCTCGCACCCGACGGGTCGCGAGCTGCCCGACCACGGCCAGCTCCGCGCCTACCAGCTCGCCTTCCGCGCCGGGGCGCTCGCCGAGCACGGCGCCGGGCCCGACGAGGTCGAGCTCGCCGCGGCCGCCCTCGTGCACCCCGAGCTGCCGCAGAAGCCGCAGAAGAGGAACGGGTACAACCCGTGCAAGGTCTCGTTGCAGCCGGCCGTCCCCGTCGAGGAGCTCGACGACCTGCGGCACGACCTCGTCGGCATCGCGCTCGGCCAGGCCGGACTCCCGGTCGCCGGCGCCACCGCCGACTTCGACGCGCCGCCGGTGTTCCACGCCGACCCCGAGAGCCACTGCACCGGCGGCCGCTTCGTCCACGCCTGCCGCATCCACAGCATCGCCGAGGTGACCGCATGATCCCCGCCCCCGTTCGAGTCAGTCACGAGCAGATCGCCGAGGCGATCGCCGAGCCCGGCAAGGCCTGGTATCCGCCGACCGACGAGCAGCGGCGCATCATCGAGGCGCCGCTCGCCCCGGCCCTCGTCGTCGCCGGCGCCGGCAGCGGCAAGACCCACACGATGATGCTCCGCATCCTCTGGCTCATCGCGAACGAGGGCGTCGACCCTCGCGAGATCCTCGGCCTCACCTTCACGCGCAAGGCCGCCGGCGAGCTGCGCGAACGGGTCGAGACCGGCCTCCACCGGCTCCGCGAGAAGGGGCTCGTCGAGCTCGACGAGTTCGACCTCCCCGAGGTGTCGACGTACAACTCGTTCGCGAACACCATCTACCGGCAGTACGCGCTGCTCGTCGGCCGCGAGCCCGACGCCGTGCTCCTCGACGAGCCCGGAGCGGTCGCGCTCATGCGCGAGGTCGTGCTCGACAGCGACGACGAGGACCTGCGCGCGCTCGAGCGGGCGAACCTCGCGACGATCACCGCCACCGCCCTGAAGGTCGCCCGCGCCATGCGCGAGAACCGCCGTTCGTCGGCCGAGGTGCTCGAGTTCATCGCTCGCTTCGCCGACGAGTGGGAGCGGCTGCCGGGGAAGCGGATCCAGGAGGCCACCAAGTACCTCGTGCGCGTCGACGAGCTGCGCCCCTACGCGCGGCTCGCCGACGAGTTCGAGCGGCGCAAGCGCGCCCGCGGCTTCGTCGAGTTCAGCGACCAAGTCGCCACCGCCGCCGAGATCATCGAGCGCGACCCGTCGATCGCCGCCGAGGTGCGCGCCCAGGCGCGCGTGGTCATCCTCGACGAGTACCAGGACACCTCGGTCGC
>JAAYAS010000203.1 GCA_012719255.1 Microbacteriaceae bacterium
CGCATCTCGATGGTGTTCCAGCACTTCGCCCTGCTGCCGCACCGCACGGTCGCCGACAACGTCGCCTACCCGCTCGAGCTGCGCGGCACCCCGAAGGCCGCGCGCCTCGCGCGCGCCGCCGAGATCCTCGAGATGGTGGGCCTCGACGGCTGGGGCGACAAGATGCCCAGCCAACTGTCCGGCGGCATGCAGCAGCGCGTCGGCATCGCCCGCGCGCTCGCCGCCGACACCGAGATCCTGCTCATGGACGAGGCCTTCAGCGCCCTCGACCCGCTGATCCGTCGCGAGATGCAGGAGCAGCTGGTGGAGCTGCAGGCCAAGCTCCAGAAGACCATCGTGTTCATCACGCACGACCTGAACGAGGCGATGTTCCTCGGCGACCGCATCGCCGTGATGCGCGACGGCCGCATCGTGCAGATCGGCACGCCCGAGGAGATCCTCACCGATCCCGCGAACGACTACGTCGAGCAGTTCGTGCAGGACGTCGACCGCGCGCGCGTGCTCACCGCCTCGTCGGTGATGACGCCCGCCCGCGCCGTGCTGCCCGTCTCGGCGGGCCTGCCGGGCGTCGAGCGCACGATGCGCGAGCTGCAGGTCGGGGGCGTGTTCCTCCTCGAGAAGGGCCGCCTCGTCGGCGCCGTCACCGAGACGCAGCTCGCCCGCGCCCGCCGCCGCGGCGAGCGCGACCTCGCGGCCGTGATCGACCGCGGCATCCTGCGGGTGTCGCCCGACACGGTGCTCAACGACCTCTTCGAGCCCGCCGTCGACACCGCGATGCCGCTGCCCGTCGTCGACGGCGACGACCGCCTCATCGGCGTCGTGCCGCGCGTGGCGCTCCTCAGCTCGATGTCGACGGCGACCGGCGCCATCGATCTGCCCGAGCACGCCCACGTCGGCGACCCGCAGCTGCCCGATCTCGCCGCCGTCGGCGGCGCCGGCTCCGCGACCGAGGAGGCCGCACAATGACCGATCTCGAGTTCACGATCCCGTTCGGCGACTGGGTCCAGGCGTTCGTCGACTGGCTCGTCGTCGCCGCGAGCGGCCTGTTCGACGTGATCACGTTCGTGTTCCGCTCGCTCTACGAGCTGCTCTACACGGTGCTGTCGTGGCCGCCGAACTGGCTGTTCATCATCGGCGTCGCCGTGCTCGCGCTGTTCGCGCGCGGCTGGCGCCTCGCCGTCGGCGCGATCGTCGGCCTCGCGTTCATCATCTCGGTCGACCAGTGGGACAACGCGATGCGCACCCTCGCGCTCGTGCTCGTCGCGAGCGCGATCGCCGTGGTCATCGCCGTGCCGGTCGGCATCTGGGCGGCCCGCTCGGATGCGGTCTCGCGGGCCGTGCGCCCCGTGCTCGACTTCTTCCAGACGATGCCCGCGATGGTCTACCTCGTGCCGGCGATCATCCTCTTCGGCACCGGCGTCGTGCCGGGCATCTTCGCGACGATCATCTTCGCGATCGCCCCCGGCGTGCGCATGACCGAGCTCGGCATCCGCGGCGTCGACCGCGAGGTGATCGAGGCGGCCCGCGCGTTCGGCTCGACCGAGGGCCGCATCCTCCGCCAGGTGCAGCTGCCGCTCGCGCTGCCGTCGATCATGGCCGGCGTCAACCAGGTGATCATGCTCTCGCTGTCGATGGTCGTCATCGCGAGCATGGTCGGCGCCTCCGGTCTCGGCCAGCAGGTGAACTACGCGCTCGGCTCGATCAACGTCGGCCTCGGCTTCGAGGCGGGCCTCTCGGTCGTCGTGCTCGCCATGCTGCTCGACCGGTTCACCGGCGCGGTCGGCGCCCGCCGGCGACGCCGCAAGGCCGCCGCCCCCGCCGACGAGCCCGCCGCCGATGCCGCCGTCGACGAGCCCGGCGACGCCGCCGATCGCGCGAAGACGCAGACCGCGACCGCGTAGCCGCGCGCCCCGGCCCCAGACCCCTCCTCAAGATCCGATACCGAAATCACTGCGAAACGAGAGAAGCACATGCGGAACCGAATGATGAAGCTCATCGCGACGGCGGGCATCGCCGCCCTCGCGCTCACCGGCTGCGCGGCCGACGCCGACGGCCCCGAGGCGGGCGCGAACGGCGCCGCGAACACCGGCGACGACGACGCCTCGCTGAAGATCGCCGTCTTCAACGGCTGGGACGAGGGCATCGCCGTCTCCGAGCTGTGGAAGGCCGTGCTCGAGGAGCAGGGCTACGACGTCGAGCTCGAGTACGCCGACCCCGCGGTCGTCTACACCGGCCTCGCCGGCGGCGACTACGACGTCACCCTCGACACCTGGCTGCCGATCACCCACGAGGAGTACGTCGCGACCTACGGCGACGACATCGTCGACCTCGGCGCCTGGAACGACGAGGCCTCGCTCACCATCGCCGTGAACGAGGATGCGCCGATCACCTCGCTCGAGGAGCTCGCCGACCACGCCGACGAGTTCGGCGGCAGCATCTACGGCATCGATCCCGGCGCCGGCCTCACCAAGGTCACCCAGGAGGCGGTCGTGCCCGGCTACGGCCTCGAGGGCATGGAGCTCGTGATCTCGTCGACCCCGGCGATGCTCGCCGAGCTGCAGAAGCGCACCGACGCCGGCGAGAACGTCGTCGTCACCCTCTGGCGCCCGCACTGGGCCTACGACGCCTTCCCGATCCGCGACCTCGAGGACCCGCAGGGCGCCCTCGGCGCGGCCGAGTCGATCCACTCGTACGGCAAGGGCGACATCGAGGAGACCCACCCGCAGGTCGCGGCGTGGCTGAAGGAGTTCAAGATGAGCTCCGACCTCCTCTACTCGCTCGAGAACGCGATGTTCAACGAGTACGACGGCGACGACTACGGCCCGGTCGTGGCCGAGTGGATGGACGAGAACCGCGACTTCGTCGACGGCCTCACCCAGTAGCCGGCACCGTCCGCGGCATCGCGCGGGGCGGGGGACTCGACGTCCTCCGCCCCGCGCCGTTTCCAACGGTCGGGCGCTCCGGCCGTCGGGCGGGCGTGCAGGCGCGGACTGGGATGATCGGCGCATGTGGATCGCCGGCGTGGAGCTCGACCTGCTGCTCGGGGACGTCCGATCGCTGAAGCAGAAGCGCTCGGCGGTGCGGCCGCTCATCGCCGAGCTGCGGCGCCGCTTCGCCGTCGCGGTCGCCGAGACCGGCGATCCCGAGCTGCTGCGGCGGGCCGTCATCGGGGTCGCCGCGGTGAGCGGCGAGGCGCGGCACGCGCTCGACGTCATCGACGAGGTCGAGCGGCTCGTCGCCGACCGGTCCGAGTTCGACCTGCTCGCCGCGCGCCGCCGCGTCTTCAGCGCCGACGACGACTTCGGCGCCGCGGGGGAGTGACGCCGGCCCGCCCCGGGATTGTGCGAACCATCGACTTCGGGGCGTATGCTCGAGGGTTGTACTGCGTCGCGCTCCGCGCGGCCGCGCGCATCCACAGGAGAACCCGCTCGTGAAGACCTCGGTCGACAAGATCACCCCGACGCACGTCAAGCTCACCCTCAACGTCGCGCCGGAGGAGCTCAAGCCCTACATCGACGGCGCCTACAAGGCCATCGCCGGACAGGTGCAGGTGCCCGGCTTCCGCAAGGGCAA
>JAAYAS010000017.1 GCA_012719255.1 Microbacteriaceae bacterium
CGAATGACCGAACGCATTCTCGTCGTCGACGACGACACGCCGCTGGCCGAGATGATCGGCATCGTGCTCGAGGCCGAGGGGTACTCGCCCGAGTTCGTCTCCGACGGCGCCCTCGCCGTGCCGCGCTTCCGCGAGGTCGAGCCCGACCTCGTGCTGCTCGACGTCATGCTGCCGGGGCTCGACGGCATCCAGATCTGCGAGCTCATCCGCGCCGAGTCGGGCGTGCCGATCATCATGCTCACCGCGAAGTCCGACACCACCGACGTGGTGCGCGGCCTCGAGGCCGGCGCCGACGACTACATCGTCAAGCCCTTCAACCCGAAGGAGCTCGTGGCCCGCATCAAGACCCGCCTGCGCTCGCGGCAGAGCGAGCAGCAGGACCTCATCCGCGTCGGCGACCTCACGATGAACGTCGCCGCGCACGAGGTGCTCCGCGGCGACCAGCCGATCAACCTCACGCCGCTCGAGTTCGACCTGCTGCTCACGCTCGCGTCGAAGCCGCAGAAGGTGTTCACGCGCGAGGAGCTGCTCGAGCAGGTCTGGGGCTACCAGTACAAGGCCGACACGCGCCTCGTCAACGTGCACGTGCAGCGCCTGCGCGCGAAGGTCGAGCAGGATCCCGACAAGCCGCGGATCGTCACCACGGTGCGCGGCGTCGGCTACCGAGCCGGGCACACCCCGGCGTGAGCGCCTCCTCGGGCGAGCTCGTCCGGGTCGAGCTGCCGCCGGGCCCGGGTGCCGCACGAGCGCCCGACTTCGGCGATCGCCCGTCCGGGCGCTGGTGGCGCCCCGAGGGGTTCATCGAGAACGTGCGCTTCCTCTGGCGCACCTCGCTGCCGTTCCGCACGACGCTCATCGCCGTCGTGCTCACCACCCTCACGGTGATGGTCGTCGCGTTCGTGATGGGGCAGACGATCGCCCGCGACCTGTTCACGTCGCGCACCAACGAGGTGCTCGCCGAGAGCAACCGCGCCGTCGCGGCCGCCCGCTCGACCTTCGAGACCGGCGCCGAGAGCGACGAGATCGTGCTGAGCCCGCTGCGGCAGCAGGCGATCGAGGCCGCCGCCGAGCAGGCGCCGAACTCGTTCGGCTACGCCTTCTACCGCGCCCCCGACACCGCCGGCCGTGTGAGGCTGCAGGACATCGCCTCGGAGTTCGTCGGACGCGGAATCATCTCCGACGAGCTGCGCGAGGCGGTGCGCGACGAGCCGAGCGGGCAGCACTACCAGTCGGTGTCGCTCACGCTCGAGGACGGCACGACGGTGCCGGGCGTGGCGATCGGCACCGGCATCACGGTGCCGACCGCGGGCCTGTACGAGTACTACCTCGTCTACTCGCTCGAGGGCTCGCAGTCGACGCTCGACTTCGTGCAGCGCACGCTCGCCGTGTCGATGGTGATCCTCGTCCTCCTCGTCGGCGTCATCGTCGGCGTGATCATGCGGGCGGTCATCCGCCCCATCCGCGTCGCCGCGCAGACGAGCCGCAAGCTCGCCGCCGGCCGCCTCGAGGAGCGCATCCCCGAGCGCGGCGACGACGACATCGGCACGCTCGCGCGCTCGTTCAACGACATGGCCGACAACCTCCAGCACCAGATCGAGCAGCTCGAGAACCTCTCGCAGGTGCAGCAGCGCTTCGTCAGCGACGTGTCGCACGAGCTGCGCACGCCGCTCACCACGATCCGCCTCGCCGGCGGCATCGTCTACGCCCGGCGCGACGAGTTCGACCCGACGGTGAGCCGCTCGGCCGAGCTCCTCCACGACCAGATCGAGCGCTTCGAGCTGCTGCTCGCCGACCTCCTCGAGATCAGCCGCTACGACGCCGGCGCCGTCGAGCTCCTCCGCAAGCCGAACAGCCTCGTCGCGGTGGTCGACGACGTCATCGGCTCGATGTCGCAGGTCGCCATCGACCACGGCGAGGACCTCGTGTTCCACGCCCCCGGCGGCCACGTCGAGGCGCAGTTCGACGAGCGCCGCATCACCCGCATCGTGCGCAACCTCATCGCGAACGCGATCGAGCACGGCGAGGGCCGGCCGATCGTCGTGTCGGTCGACTCGAACGCCACCGCGGTCGCCGTGACCGTGCGCGACTACGGCGTCGGCATGACCGGCGAGCAGCTCGGCCGCGTGTTCGACCGGTTCTGGCGCGCCGACCCCTCGCGCAAGCGCACCATGGGCGGCTCGGGCCTCGGTCTCGCGATCTCGATGGAGGACGCGCAGCTCCACGACGGCCGCCTCGAGGTGTGGTCGGAGCCGGGCGCCGGCACGAGCTTCCGCCTCACCCTGCCCCGCGAGATCGACGCGCCGATCGTCTCGTCGCCGCTGCCGCTCACCCCCGAGGACGCCGGCGCGCCGACCTACGTGAGCCGCAACGGCGAGCGCGCGCAGCTGAAGTTCAGCGACTCGAACGTCGACACCCAGCCCATCCGGCTGCCCGTCACCGCGCCGGTCACCGGCGCCGACGAGGCCTCGCCGAGCACGC
>JAAYAS010000204.1 GCA_012719255.1 Microbacteriaceae bacterium
CGCATCCGGCACAACGTGCCGCTCCATGAGCTGCGCGAGGTCATGGCGCGCTGGTTCTTCATGTCGCACCTCACCTCCCGGTACACGGGATCCTTCGAGAGCCGGGCCGAGGAGGACTTCGCGCTCATCGCCGAACGCGCTCCCGTCGCCGGCTTCGGCGCCACCCTCGACCGCATCATCGACGACACCCTCACCGGCGACTACTGGTCGATCACGCTCCCGAACGAGCTCGCGACGTCGGCCGCCCGCTCGCCCGCGCTCTTCGGCTACTACGCCGCCCTGAACATCCTCGACGGCGACGTGCTGCTGTCGACGGTGAAGGTGCGCGAGCGCTTCGACCCGGCCCTCACCGCGAAGAAGGGGGTCGAACGGCACCACCTGTTCCCGCGCGCCTACCTGCGCGGCGAGCTCGGCATCGCCGACCAGCGGTCGATCAATCAGATCGCGAACTACGCGCTCGTCGACTGGCACGACAACATCGCCATCTCCGACGCCGCACCCGCCGACTACTGGCCCCAGCAGCTCGCGTCGAAGCCCTATCTCGGGCAGGAGCGCCTCGCCCAGCAGCAGTGGCTGCACGCCCTGCCCGATCGCTGGACGGAGCTGCCGTACGGCGAGTTCCTCGAGCAGCGGCGAGCGCTCATGGCGGAGGTCGTGCGCACCGCGTTCGGGCGCCTCACGAGCATCGGCTACGAAGCCGAGTACCCTGAGCCCGCCGCTGCGGCCGCACCGACGACGGCCGACGGAGAACCGGCGATGCGCGATGTGCGGGTGCACGATCTGCTCGATGGCGGCCTCCTCGCCCCGGGCACCGTGCTCGTGCCCGTGCGGGCGAGCGTCGAGCATGTCGGCGAGGTCGACGACATGGGGCGGATCTACGTGAACGAGATCCGCCACGACACGCCATCGGCGGCGGCCACCGCGGCTGCGGGGACCGCCGCCGAGAACGGCTGGACCTTCTGGCGCGCGGGCGAGGCCGACGATGCGCCGACCCTCGCGGATCTGCGGCAGGAGTTCCTGGTCGCCGCCGGCGGGGCCGAGACGAACGGCGGCCGCGACGAGGGGTGAGCCGGCGCCCCCGCAGGGGCGCGTCGCGGTGCGGCGGTGCGCTCATGCTGCGCTTCGCAGCGTGCGAAACGGGACCGCGATCATGATTTCGTCCGGCAGAGTCATGCGCCGTCATACTTCGACGCAGTCGTGAGGAGGACGGGATCGGCGCGTGCGAGAGTGTCGCTCCGAGCAAAGGAGTCCCCCTCATGACCATCCTCGATGAAGTCCTCGCCGCCAACGACCGCTACGCCGCCGAGTTCGGCGACAGGAGCGAGCTCGCGCTACCGCCCGCGCGCGGGTTCGCGATCCTCACGTGCATGGATGCCCGCCTCGACCCGGCGAAGTACGCCGGCCTCGCCGAGGGCGATGCGCACGTGATCCGCAACGCCGGCGGGCGGGCCTCCGACGACGCGATCCGCTCGCTCGTCAACTCGTACAAGCTGCTCGGCACGGCCGAGTGGTTCGTGATCCACCACACCGACTGCGGCATGGAGCTGTTCACCGACGACGTGATGCGGGGGCTGCTCGACGCGAGCCTCGACACCGCCGAGCTCACCGAGCAGGGGTTCGTCGACCACGGCACCGGCAGCGGCACCGCCGAGGCGCGCTACATCGACTGGCTGACGATCGCCGACCGGGCGGGCGCGGTCGTCGACGATGTGCGGCGGATCCGCAGCCACCCGCTCGTGCCGAGTCGGATTCCGATCCACGGTTTCGTCTACGACGTCGCGACCGGCCGGCTCGTCGAGGTGCCCGAGGCGAGCGAGGTGGGCGCGGCGAGCTGACGCGGTTCGCTGAGCGGATGCGCTGACACGCAGCAGGGCTCAGAACGGGGGCGGCTCGGGCACGTGCGGTTCAGGCGCGCGCGGCTCGGGCGGCGCCGGTTCCGCGGGCGCCGGTTCCGGCGGTGGCTCGGTCGGCGGCTCCGGCGGCGGTTCCGGTGACGGCATCCCGAGCGGCGCGATCCGGGTCGGCGTCGTTCGATACCCCGCCCCGCCCGGACTCGCCCACTCGAGCACCCCCGGTTCGGGCTGGACGAGCGACCACCCGTACTCCCGCATCGCGTGGTGATAGCCGCACAGGCACGCGAGATTCTCTGGCACGGTCTCCCCGCCCCGCCCCCACTCGACCGTGTGGTCGATCTCGCACCGCCGCGCCGGCACCCCGCACCCCGGCGCCCGGCAATGCCGATCCCGCGCCCGCAGCATCCGCCGCAGCTCACGACCGGGCCGATACGTATCCGCCGCGACCGGCACGCCCCGCAACGGATCGGTCAGCACCCGCGTCCACTGCACCGCATCCCCGCACAGCACCGCCGCCCAATCGAGCGGCACCGGATGCTCGTCATCGAGCAGCGCCGGACCAGCGCCCTCCCGACCGACGAGCGCGAGCGCGGGCACCGTGACGTGCACGGTCGGCCGGATGCGGCGCAGCACCGCGACGAGATCGCCCGCGCCCACGCCGGCACCGGCAGCGTCGGCCTCGCTGCCCCCGACCGCCGGGCCGGCTTCTCCATCCGCGCCGGCCGAGCCGACCGAGCCATCCGAGCCGCCCGCGGCATCCAGCTCGCCCGCGATGAGCAGCGCGAACGCCGTATCGACCTCCCGCTGCGCCCGCGTGCGCGGCTCCGCGGCGCCGTCGAGCGCCCGCGCCGCCTCGCGCAACCGATCGAACGCCGCCTCGACGAGCACCGTCGGCCCGACCATCGTCAACGCGCTCATCCCGGGCCCGACCGGCTGCACATAGGCGCGCCGATCGCGCATCGCCGTTTCGTGCGCCTCGTCGACCGCCTCCGGCGCGAGCTCCGCCGCGATCCGCGCCGCGAGCTTGCCGAACTGGCGCGGGGTGAGGGTCGTGCCGAGCGGCGTGCGCTCACCGCCTGGAGAGATGGCGAAGGTCACCGACTCGTCGAGCAAGCGGCGCTCGAATTCGTCGCGAAGCGCTTCGATCCTGTCGGCGTTCTCGGTCGTCTCGCGGGTCAGGCTCGCGGCGGCCTCCTGAGCGGCGCTGAGGTGCGCGAGGGTGAGCGCACCGGCCTGGACCGTTGCGGTGCACGCCGGAAGCACGCGCGCGAACTCGCCGGCATCGCTCATGCGGCGGTGCAGGGTGCGGCCGTTCTGCGCGGTCGGGATCGCCACTTCGGCGGCGAGCGCGCGGAGCACGCCCGAGTAGGCGTCGCCGTGCAGGCTGGAACCGGAGTACTGCACAGCCTCCTGCTCGGCGAACGCCGCAGCGGCGGCGAGCTGCTCGACGAGTGCGCCCTCCGCCGACCGGACCTCCTCGACGGCGCGGATCAGTCGGAGCACCAGCGACTCCCGCTCGCCGAAGGGCACGGGGTTGCGCATCCGTTCGGCCAGGAGCCCCGCCAACGAGTCGGACGCGGCGCCGGGCTCGGCCTCCAGCGGTGCTCCCGCTTCGCCCGCCTCGTCTTCGCCGACGTCGACCTCTGCGGCGTGTGCGACAGCATCCGCCGCGTCGGCACCGGGCACGTCGGCACCGGGCGCGTCGGCACCGGGCGCATCCACATCCGCGGTGCCGGCATCGGGCGCGTCAGGACCGGTTGCGTCGACCTCGGCCCCGTGCGCCGCGATGCCGGACGTCGCTACGCCGAGACCGTCGGCCGCGACGAACTCGTCGTAGGTGAGGCGCAGGATGAAGTCGGATTCGGACACTGGTCACCTCCCGGTCGAGGGCGGGGCGATCGTGCGTACGAGCCAAGGATATCGAACTTCTGTTCGGTTCACCACACCCGCACGAACGTTCTCAGTACTCCCCCAGGCTCAAGCTCTCCGGGCTCCAGCGACGCGCGCCGACGAACGGGGTCCGCAGAGCCGCTCCGGCGGCAACGCGTCGAACCTCGCGGGCACGACCGGCCGCATCCCATCCATCGGGAAGCGACCACGCAGGCAGCACCCCGGCCAGGACAACGGTCGACGCGCACCCCGCAACATCGCCTCCGCGCGTCACCGCGTCAGCGCGTCACTGCGGCAGGACCCGAGCTCCAGCGGCCAGAAGCCCTACGCTCCGCCGCCTTCCGACCGCTGCCGCCGCTCCACCCGCCAGTCGAGCACCGCGAACAGCA
>JAAYAS010000205.1 GCA_012719255.1 Microbacteriaceae bacterium
GCGCCTTCGGCGGCGAGCTTCGAGACGATGGCGTGCTCACGGGCACCCGAGCCGAGAACCAGAATCTTCACGTCTGCCAGCCTAGGGGAGCGACACGGACCGATGCGGGCGCCGCGCCCCGGGGCGGTGGTTCGGCAGGTTCGGGGATGCGGGGCGGGCGGCTGACCGCGGAGAGTTCGGGCCCGCCGGTCGGTCCCTCCCCGCGGAGACTCCGCGCCCGCTGCGGCACCGCCGCCCGCACCTCGGCAGTGCCCGGCACCGGCGCGGTGCCCGCGGTGCTCGCCGGTTTCGGGCGGGCTCGGATGCGACGGGCCGGGTCGGCGCCGGGCCGGGTCGGTAGGGTCGGCGGCATGGCACGTGCACGCATCCCCGACGCCGACGGACTCGCCGCGGTCGCCGCCTGGCGCGAGGGCGACCGCGCCCGCTCCGTCGTCGCGACCGCGGTGCGCTACACGCTGCAGGCGCTCGCCGACCGGGCGCCGGGACGCTCGGTCGAGGTGCGGGTGCCGCCGTTCGGCGCCGTGCAGTGCGTGGAGGGGCCGGGCCACACCCGCGGCACCCCCGCGAACGTCGTCGAGCTCGACCCGTCGACGTGGCTCGAGCTCGCGACCGGCGCGCTCGAGTGGCCGGATGCGGTGGCCGCCGGCCGCGTCGACGCCTCCGGCGTGCGCGCCGACGTGAGCTGGGCCCTGCCCGTCGTCCGCTGACCCCGCGCACCCCGATTCGACCGGTAGTCGTACCTGCAACTACCGGTCGCGAATCGACGAGGCTCGGTCGCACCGGCACGACCGGCCGGTAGTCGTACCTGCAACTACCGGTCGAAAGGGCGGGGTGCGGGCGGGATGAGAGAATGTCCCTCATGCCTGCTGACAACCGCCACGACCCGCTCCACGACGCTGCGACGAGCCCGGCCGACGACGCCGCGCCGACCGCGCCGCCGGCGGCGGAGCGTCCGCGCGAGATCGAGATGACGGTGCGCCGCCGCGTCAACCTGCGCACCTTCGCGATCCTCGGCGTCGTCGTCGGCGCGCTGCTCGCGGTGATCCTCACCTACGCGTTCCCCGAGCACCCCGACTTCACCCGGATGCAGGTGCTCGGCTTCCTGCTCGTGTTCGTCACGGCGCTCACCGTCGTCGTGTTCATGATCATCGCGCTCGCGATCAACCTCGTGATCGGCCGCGAGCGCGGTCGCGTCACCCTCACGCGCGTCGACGACGGCGAGTAGTCCCGCGCACGGCACGGCCCCGCATCCCGAAGCGAATCGGATGCGGGGCCGTCCCGTTCCCGGGCCGGGCGCGGTCAGCGCAGCGACACCTCGACGTCGGACGAGAACAGCCCGCCCGACAGCAGCACCGACACCGGCTCGGCGTCGGCCGGCAGGTCGAACACGAGCGTGCCGACGACGGTGTTGCCCGGGTTGATGCTCGTGAACAGGACGTCGTTGTCGGGCAGGTAGATCGACGCCGACGAGTCGGTCTCGTGCTCGCGGCCCTGGGAGTCGATGAGCTTCTGACCGGAGTCGGAGAACGTCTCGGCCGAGTCGCCGGTGTTGCGCACCTCGATGTGCACGAGCAGGAACTCGCCCTGCGCCGTGGTCGTGAGCACGTCGCCGATCTCGGTGCCGCCGGGCTCGACGCCGGTCACCGTGAACTCGAGGTCGCCGCTCGCCACCGGGGTGCCGATGCCGACGGCGTCGTCGGCGGGCTCCTCGGCGGGTTCTTCGGCGGGCTCCTCCGCGGGCGCCTCGCCGGGCTCCTCGGCCGAGCCGTCCACCGGCTGCTCGGCCGCCGGGGCGTCCTGCGAGACGGCCGGAGCGGCGTCGTCGGAGCGCCCGCCGCCGCCGAAGACGGCGGAGAGCAGGATGATGCCGAGCACGACGGCGCCGATGATGGTGAGCACCTTGTGGCGCGCGAACCACGACTTCTTCGCTTCGGGCTCGCTGAACGGCGGCGGCGGGGTGGTCGCCGGGTAGGGCGGGACGCCCTGCTGCGCCTGGCCGGCGTGCGGGCCCTGGCCGGGCTGGCCGGGCTGCTGATGCTGACCGGGCTGACCGGGCTGACCGGGCTGGCCGGGGATGAACGGGGGTTGCTGCGACATCGGGGTGCTCCTCGTGCGAACGGGCGTCGGACCGCTCCGGCGGGCGGGGATGCGGAGGCAGGCCCGCGCCGTCGGAGCCGGGGTGCTGCCACCTTCCCGAACGACGGCCGTCGCCGACCTCCCCCGATCGGCCAGCGCTGCCCCGCCGATCGGTCGCACTGCTCCGGCCGGTCGGCCCGTGCCCGGTGTCCGAGGCGCGCCATACGCTGTGGGCGTGACGACGACCGCGCCCGAGGCCCGCCGCCGCCTGCCCTGGTGGCGGCGGCTGCTGCCGCTGCCCGCGGTGGTCTTCGCGGGCGCGTTCGGCTTCACCTATTCGCCGCTCGGCGCCGCCTTCAGCGGGGGCGGGTTCGTGCCCGGCGCGATCGTGCTCGAGCTGCTCCTCGCATTCGCGCTCGGCACGACGGCGACCGTGCTGCTCGCCTGGCGCGCCGCGCATCCGCGCACCGTGCTCGGCATCGTCGCGATGCTCGCCGTGATCGCGCCGATCACGCCGATGCCGGTGCTCGTCGCGCTGCCCGGCTTCATCGACCGCCTCGGCCGGCTCGACCGGCGCGGCGCGGTCGAGCTCGCCGCCGGCATCGGCGCCGCCGCGGTCGTCGGCGCGATCGCCGCGTTCCGCGATGCGACGGCGCCGACGGCCGCCGCCTCGCTGACCCAGGCGCTGCTGCGCGAGGCCCCGGCCGGCTTCGATGCGCACTACGCCGTGCCGCTGTGGGTGTCGATCGCCTCGGTCGCCGTGCCGCTCGCCGTCGCCGTCGCGATCGGCGCCATGCGGCGCACGGTGCGCCTCGGACGCGGTGCCGAGGCCCGCACCCTCGAGCTCGATGACGAGCTCGCCCGTCGCGCGGAGCGCGAGGCGATCTCCCGCGAGGTGCACGACGCGCTCGGGCATCGGCTCTCGCTGCTCAGCCTGCAGGCGGGCGCGCTCGAGGCCCGGGCGGCCGCCGACCCGGTCTTCGCCGAGCAGGTCGCCCAGCTGCGCGAGAACGCGGCGCAGTCGATGGGCGATCTGCGCGCCCTCCTCGAGCAGCTCGACCGTCGGCCGGTCGCGATGCCCGTCGCCGAGCTGCGCCGGGTGCTCGACGGCGCGGCCGGACCGTACGACGCGATCGAGGTCGCCCTCGACCCCGTCGCGCTCGCCGATCCGGAGCTCGGCCGGGCCGTGGTCCGCATCGTGCAGGAGCTGCTCACCAACGCCCGCAAGCACGCGCACGGCTCGGCGCTGCGCCTCCACGTCGCCGGCGCGCCGGGGGAGGGCGTGCGCATCCGCTGCGCGAACTGGATCGCGCCGGGCCTCGCGGGCGGCGGCTCCGGCGGTCGAGGGCTCGCCGGCATCGCCGAGCGGGTGCGGCTGCTCGGCGGTACGAGCGAGGCGGGATGCGTCGGGAACGAGTTCCGCGTGCGCGTCGACCTGCCGTGGCGGCGGATCGCATCGTCCGAGTGAGCCGGCGGGCTCGAGCGGCGCTGCGGCGAGCGCGGCCCCGCGGCTCATGCGGCGTCCGTGGCCGCCACTAGGCTCGGGGCATGCCCGATCCCCAGGCCCGGCCGCCTCGCGTGCTGCTCGTCGACGACGACGCGCTCGTGCGCGGGGCGCTGCGCACGATCCTCGGCGCCGCCGGCGTCGACGTGGTGGGCGAGGCCGGCGACGGCGCCGGGGTGGCCGACCTCGCCCGCGAGCGGCGGCCCGACGTCGTGCTCATGGATCTGCGCATGCCCGGCGTCGACGGCGTCACCGCCACCGCCCGCATCCGCGCCCTGCCCGAGCCGCCGGAGGTGCTCGTGCTCACGACGTGGGAGGTCGACGACGCGGTCATCCGGTCCATCCGGGCCGGCGCGAGCGGCTTCCTGCTGAAGTCGACGGCGCCGGGCGACATCGTCGCGGCCGTGCGCGCCGTCGCGGCGGGGGATGCGGTGCTCTCGCCCGAGAGCGCCCGCGCGGTGGTCGAACGGCTGCGGGCGGACGAGGGCGCCGACCAGCGCCGGCGGGCGCTCGAACTCGTCGGCCGGCTCACCGACCGCGAGCGCGCCGTGGCCGAGCGGGTGAGCCTGGGCGAGACGAACGCCGAGATCGGTCTCGCCCTGCACATGTCGGCGGGCACGGTGAAGCAGCATCTCAGCGCCATCGTCGACAAGCTCGGCGTCACCGGCCGCGTGCTCATCGCCGCCGTCATGGTGCGCGCGGGGTTCGGGCCGCGCTGGTAGGCGGCAGTCGTTCGTCGTTCGTCGTTCGTCGTTCGTCGTTCGCCGCTCGCCGTTCGCCGGCTGACGCTCGTCGCTCGTCACCCGCCGCAGCCGCCCCGACGGTCCGACTTGCGCATCCGAATTGATACCCCCTAGGGTATTGAATAGATACCCCGGAGGGTATCCTGCGCGTCGCACCGGAACCCTCGCCTCCCGTTCCCGCCCGGCCCGCCGCATCCCCGCACCGCGGCGCGCCCGACCCGAACCGATAGGACCCCGAATGCTCCGCAACCTCGGCGAGAAGTACTCGCCCCTCTACTTCCTCGCCGCGCTCGGCGCCGGCGGCATGGCGACGTTCTTCTTCATGTACTTCATGTTCATCACGCCGCACCCGGGCACCCCGATCCCGACCTTCGAGTCGATCGGCGCCGCCTGGGCCGCCGGCGGCGCGGGCATGCGCACCGCGATCGCCATCGGCTACGTCGGCCAGGTGCTGTTCGTGCTGCTCCACCTCTCGCTGCTCGCCTGGAACCTCCGCGAGTACCGCATCTTCCGCGCCACCCCGGCGTTCGACAAGCTCCGCAACTCGAACGCGGGCGTCACGCTCATGGCGATCCCGCTCACCCTCGGCATGACCCTCAACGGCCTGTTCGTCGCCGGCGCCACCCTCGTGCCCGGCATCTGGAACGTCATCGAGGTGCTGCTGCCCCTCGCCGTGGCCGTGTTCGCGACCATCGGTATCGGCGCCCTCGTCATCTACGGCCGCTTCATCGCCCGCATCTTCACCGGCGCGTTCTCATTCGACGCGAACAACGGCATGAACCAGCTGCTCGCCGCCTTCTCGTTCGCGATGATCGGCGTCGGCATGGCCGCGGGCGCCGGGATGAGCTCGGTCACCGGCACCGTCATGGCCGGCCTGGTCGGCTCGATCTTCTTCATGATCGTGTCGATGCTCGTGTTCGCCGTGATGCTGCCGCTCGGCCTGAAGTCGATGCTCCGCAAGGGCCTGGGGCCCGTGAACTCGGCGACCATGTGGCTGCCGGTGCCGATCTTCACCCTCTGGGGCATCACCGTCGTGCGCGACAGCCACGGCCTCGCCACGCTCGGCGCCCTCGGCGGCGTCGAGGTCGCGATCGGCTCGCAGGCGGTCATGCTCGTGCTCGCCGTCGCGCTCGCCGGCCAGGTCGCGTTCGTGCTCTTCGGCAACGTGCTCATGCTCCGCAACGGCTTCTACGTCGACTACCTGCTCACCCGCAAGCACCAGTCGCCGGTCGCCTTCACGCTCGTCTGCCCCGGCGTCGCCCTCGGCGTGCTCTCGTTCTTCGGCATCCACGCCGGCCTCGTGAACAACGGCATCGTCGAGAAGTTCAGCGCGGTCTACTTCGTGCTCCTCGCGATCGCGCTCGTGATCCAGGCGATCACCATCGCGGGCACCTTCGTGCTGCTGCGCAACCAGATCCTGCGCGGCTCGGATGCGGGTGCTCCCGCCGCCGCGCCCGTCGCCCCGGCCGCCGGCTCGGCCGCCGACGCCGACTCGACCGGCACCGGCCCGGTGCGCCGGCCGGAGCTCGCCGGCGCGAAGTAGCCGCCGCTCCGCTCGGCATCCGCGCCGATGCGCAACGCCGATGCACCACTCCCACGGGTGGTGCATCGGCGTTTCCAGGCTGCTGCTCCCCCGCGGCACCGCGACGCTGGATCCTGCCACGGCTCTCCCGGGGGAGCCGGCGACGGGTGCGGATGCCGCCCCGACTCTCCCGGGGGCAGTCGGCGACCGGCGCGGAACCCGGCCCGACCCTCCCGGGGCAGTCGGCGACGGGCGCGGCGGCCGCCCCGACTCTCCCGGGGGAGTCGGCGACCGGCCCGGGGGAGTCGACGCGGTCATCGCGAACGTGCTGAAAATCCGCCGAATCGGCTCGGAACAGCCCATTTCGGCCGCATCCTCGTGCCTGAGTCGACTCTCCCGGGAGAGTCGACGACCGCCCCGGGGGAGTCGACGACAGGTTCCCGACCGCCCCGGGGGAGTCGGCGGCAGGGCACCGACCGCCCCGGGGGAGTCGCCGGGGCGCAGACCCAGACGGGGAAACCGGCGGATGCGGCGCCGACCGCATTGGGGAGTCGGTGAAGCGCGGCGGGGCGGCTCCGGCGCCACGCGCCGTCCCGGCCTCAGCTCTTGCGGTTGCGCTCGAGCCAGGCGAGGTACTCGGGGGTCACCGTGCCGGTGACGTACTCGCCGGTGAAGCACGACATGTCGAGCTCGGTCATCTCGGTGCCGTCGGTGATCGCCGCGAACAGATCGTCGACGTCCTGGAACACCAGCGCATCCGCCCCGATCACCGAGCGCACCTCGTCGACCGAGCGGGCCGACGCGACGAGCTCGCCGCGGGTCGGCATGTTGATGCCGTACACGTGCGGATACCGCACCGCCGGCGCCGCCGACGCGAAGTACACCTTCGCCGCGCCCGCCGTGCGGGCCATCTCGACGATCTCCTGCGAGGTCGTGCCGCGCACGATCGAGTCGTCGACGAGCAGCACCCGCTTGCCCTCGAACTCGCGGCCGAGCGCGTTGAGCTTCTGCCGCACCGACTTCTTGCGCACCTTCTGGCCCGGCATGATGAACGTCCGGCCGACGTAGCGGTTCTTGTAGAAGCCCTCGCGGTACGGCAGCCCGAGCGTCTGCGCGAGCTGCATCGCCGACGGCCGCGCCGAGTCGGGGATCGGCATCACCACGTCGATCTCGTCGAGCGGCAGCTCGCGCTCGACCTTGAGCGCGAGCTTCTCGCCCATCCGCAGCCGGGTGTCGTACACCGAGATGCCGTTCATCACCGAGTCGGGGCGGGCGAGGTAGACGTACTCGAACGCGCACGGCGCGAGCCGGGTCGGGCCGTCGTAGGCGTGCTCGTGCAGCTCGCCGGCCATCGTGATGAACACGGCCTCGCCGGGGGCGAACTCGCGCACCAGCTCGTAGCCCGCCGCATCCACCACCAGCGACTCGGAGGCGACCACCCACTCGTCGCGGCCGTTCTCGTCGGTGCGGTGCCCGAGCACGAGCGGGCGGATGCCGAACGGGTCGCGGAACGCCACCAGGCCGTAGCCGGCGATCAGCGCGATCGACGCGTACGAGCCCTCGACGCGGCGGTGCACGCCGTCGACCGCGGCGAACACCTGCTCGGGGGTGAGCTCGTCCTCGCCGGCGGTCGCCTGCAGCTCGTTCGCGAGCACGTTGAGCAGCAGCTCGGTGTCGCTGTCGCTGTTGAGGTGGCGGCGGTCGATGCGGTAGAGCGCGTCGCTGAGCTCGCGGGTGTTCGTGAGGTTGCCGTTGTGCACGAGCACGAGGCCGTACGGCGCGTTCACGTAGAACGGCTGCACCTCGGCCTCGTTCTTCGACGAGCCGCTCGTCGCGTAGCGCACGTGGCCGAGGCCGACGTCGCCGAGCAGCGACCGCATGTCGCGGGTGCGGTACGCCTCGCGCACCTGCCCCTTCGCCTTCACCCGGTGGATCGTCTGGCCCTCGAGGGTCGCGATGCCGGTCGAGTCCTGCCCGCGGTGCTGCAGGAGCAGCAGCGAGTCGTAGATCTGCTGGTTGACGGGGCTGGTCGAGACATGACCGACGATGCCGCACACGGTGGATGGCGCTCCCTCTGCGCAAAGGCGTGAGATTCGGGCGTGAGATTTGGCCGTTCACCATTCTGTCACCTCGACCGGATGCGCGCGCACGCGGATTCGCCCCGAGGCATCCGGATGCGTCGATGCGCGTCGGGCGCCGGTCGGCCCGCGGCGCGCGCGGGCGCGCGTCCCCGGGCCCCGCATCCAGCCGCACCGACACCCCGATGGGCGAGGATGCACCGTATGGAGACTCGGAAGAAGCACTGGGACGGGTTCTACAACGCGCGCGACCTCGGCGGCCTGCCGCTCGCCGCCGGCGGCGAGACCCGCTTCGGCGCGTACGTGCGCTCGGCCGACCTGCGCTTCACCACCGAGGAGGGCCGTCAGCAGGCCTACGACGAGGGGTTCCGCACCGTCATCGACCTCCGCAACGGCTTCGAGACCCGCACCGAGCCGCGCTCGCCCGAGGAGGCCGAGGCGAACGCCGGCCGCGTGCCGCCGGTGCCGCAGCCCGACCTGCCCGAGGGGATGTTCGGGGTGCGGATCCCGCTCGACGACACCCGCAACCTCGAGTTCTGGGAGCGGATGCGCGTGGAGCGCCGGTTCGGCACGCCCCGGTTCTTCGGACCGGTGCTGCGCGAGATGCCCGAGCGGGTGCGCGAGGTGCTGCGGGCGATGGCGGCGGCGCCGGGCGGCATCGTCTACCACTGCGCGGTGGGGCGCGACCGCACCGGGCTCATCACCTTCTCGCTGCTCTCGCTCGCCGGCGTCGAGCCCGAGGCGATCGCCCACGACTACGCGCACTCGCGCGACGAGCTCGCGCCGTTCTTCGACCGCATCGGGTTCCCGCAGATGGGGCACCGCATCGACGCCGCGCTCGCCGACGTCGGCCACACGCTCGAGTCGGCGGTGCTCGAGCAGCTCGACGGCTTCGACGCCTGGACCACGCTGCGGGCCGCCGGCCTCACCGACGCCGAGCTCGAGTCGCTCGCCGCTCCGCTCGTCGGCTGAGCGCCCCGCGGCTCGGAGGGGGGCGCAGATGCGCCTTCCAGTCGAGTCTCCGTCAGGGGTCGGAGCCGCGACTCCCGCTCGAGCACTCGCCCGGCAGGCGCCGCCGCGACTACCGGTCCGAGGAGGACGGCGCCGTGCGGCGCCCGCGCATCCGGGCCGCGACGAGCACCGCGACGATCGCGAGCGCCGCGACGACGAGCACGACGACCACGTCGCCGACGCCCTCGGTCGCCCGCAGCGCGCCCATCTCGATGCGCTGCTGGTCGCCGATCGAGACGAGGCCGAACAGGTCGGCGGTGCCGTTCGTCGTCCACAGCAGCACGCCGAACGCGATCGCGACGAGGCCGGAGGCGATCATCGCCCACGAGTTGCGCCAGCGGCCGATCACGAGCTCGCGCGGGCGCAGCCAGCGCCGCAGCCGCGGGCCGAGCGGCTTCCACAGCAGCGACAGCACGAGCAGCGGCACCGCCATACCGAGCGCGTACACGCCGAGCAGCAGTCCGCCGTAGAGCGCCGAGCCGCCGGTCGCCGCGACCGTGAGCACCGAGCCGAGGATCGGCCCCGAGCACACGCCCGCCACCGCGTACACCGCGCCGAGCAGGAACATCGCCGCCCCCGAGGCCGAGCCGCTCGCATCCGCTCCGCCCGCCGCATCCCCGCCGCCCGGCGCCGTGCGCGCGAACGCGGGCAGCGGCACCCCGAGCAGCTGCACGAGGCCGAGCAGCACCAGCAGCATCGACGCCGCGGCGATGAGCGCGCCGCGGTGCTGCAGCAGCAGCGCGCCGACGACGCCGGCGAACAGGCCCAGCGGTACGAGCGTCGTCATCAGGCCGGCCGTGAAGAGCCCGGCGCGCA
>JAAYAS010000206.1 GCA_012719255.1 Microbacteriaceae bacterium
CCCCTCATCCGCGCTCGGCCGACCGCCGCGCTCGCTCCACCGCAGGGCTCGCCCCGCCGCCGTGCTCTCCCCGCCGCCGGGCCCTCCCGGTCGCCGCGCCCTCCCCGTCGCCGCGCCCTCCCCGCCACCGCCCCTCCTCCGCGCATACCCCCGGCATGTGACCCTCGCGGTGACACCTGACCCTCCCGCGGACAAGTGACCCTGCAGCAATGAGGTCATTTGTCCGCCGCGACATCACTTATCGGCCACAGGGTCACTTGTCGGCCACAGGGTCACTTGTCGGCAGCAGGGGCACTTACTTGTCGGCAGCAGGGGCACTTACTTGTCGGTGGGAGGGGCTCTTGTCCACGCCAGGGTCACTTGTCGGCCGCAGGGTCACATGTCCACGCCAGGGTCACATGTCCGCGCCAGGGTCACTTGTCGACAGCAGGGACAGTTGCGCGCCCGAGGGTCGAGCGCGCGCCCCGGGTGCGGTTCGCGGCGGCGGGAGCCGCCCGACGCCGGATCCGCCGCGCCGAGGGTCAGCCGCGCGGCGCGGGGTCGGCGGCGCCGCGCGACAGCCACCAGCGCACCGCGAGGATGAGGCCGAGCGCGATCGCGCCGCCGATCAGCGTCTCGCGGGCCCGGTCGACGAACAGCAGCTCCCACTCGCTCGTGAGGCCGAGGTTCGCGGCGCCGATCGCGAGCGGCGTGATGAAGGTGAGCGCGAACCCGTAGTGCGCGCCGACCGTCGCCTCGGTGATGAACGAGCACAGCGTGATCATCAGCACCACGTAGAGCACCGGCGGCGCGCCCCCGAACATCGCCGCGGCCATCCCCACCCCCGCGAGCGTGCCGGCGACGCGGTGGATGAGCCGCTCGAACGACACCGTCATCGCCGGCGTCGAGAAGATCGCGACGACCGTCACCATCGCCCAGTACTGATGGCCGGCGATCTGCAGCACCTCCGAGATCCAGCCCGCGGCGAGCGAGCCGATCGCGGCGACGAGCGCCGTGCGGCGCACCTCCGGCGCGACGCCGGCGCGCCACCCGCGCACGGGCACCCGCGGCAGCTCGCGCATCCAGCCGCGCAGCGCGGGGATGCGGCGCAGCAGCCAGCCCGACATCGCCACCGCCCAGCTGAACGCGGCGACCGCGAGCGCCACGAGGATGCCGTCGGCGAGTCCCCGGGCCGAGCCGCCGTCGGGCAGCGGGCGGATCGCGCACACCAGGTAGCTGAACGAGAAGAACAGCGACCCGGCCGGGATCCACTGCATCGCGTGGCTGAGCGGCGTGGTCACCGCGATCACCGCGAGGTGCCCGGCGAGGAAGAGCGGCAGCGGCGCGCCCGCCGCTTGCACGAGCATCCCGCCGACGATCGCCGCGACCATGCCGGCGGCGGCGGCGAGCACGCTGAGCCAGCGGTGCCGGTAGGGCTCGGCGCGGCCGTAGAGCGCGGTGAACGCCGCGAACGAGGCGTAGATGCCGAGGTCGATGCGGTCGAGCGCGAGCAGCACGAGCAGCGGCGCGAGCAGCGAGATCGCGGCGCGGGCCGCCGCCTCGTAGGTGATGCGGTCGGCGCTGAACAACGGGAAGCCGTCGAGGAGCCTCGGTCGCGCCACGTCCCCACCGCCTCCGTCCGGCATCGTTCCTGTCGCCGTCGATTCTCCCACCGCGCGGGGCCG
>JAAYAS010000018.1 GCA_012719255.1 Microbacteriaceae bacterium
CTCGCTGCAGCGTCGCCACCAGAAGCTCGTCGAGGAGGCGCCCGCGCCGTTCCTCACCGACGAGCAGGTGCGACAGATGACCGAGTCGTCGAAGGCGATCCTCAAGCACGTCGGCTACCAGGGCGCCGGCACCTGCGAGTTCCTGCTCGCGAGCGACGGCACCGTCGCCTTCCTCGAGGTGAACACGCGCCTCCAGGTCGAGCATCCGGTCACCGAGGAGGTCACCGGCATCGACCTCGTGCGCGAGCAGTTCCGCATCGCCGAGGGCGAGGAGCTCGGTTACGACGACCCGGTCGTCGAGGGCCACTCGTTCGAGTTCCGCATCAACGGCGAGGACCCGGGCCGCGGCTTCCTCCCCGCCCCCGGCAAGATCACGACGCTGAACCTCCCCTCGGGCCCCGGCATCCGCATCGACTCGGGCGTGCGGCAGGGGGATGTGGTGTCGGGCGCGTTCGACTCGATGCTCGCGAAGCTCATCGTCACCGGCCGCACGCGCGAGGAGGCGCTCGAGCGCTCGCGCCGCGCGCTCGACGAGTTCGAGGTCGCGGGCCTGCCGACCGTGCTGCCGTTCCACCGGGATGTGGTGCGCCAGCCCGCGTTCACCGGCGACGACGGCTTCGGCGTGTTCACGCGCTGGATCGAGACCGAGTACGACAACCGGCTCGAGCCGTGGACCGGCGAGCACGACGAGATCATCGAGCCCGGCGAGCGCCGCAACGTCGTCGTCGAGGTGAACGACAAGCGCATCGAGGTGTCGCTGCCCGAGCGGCTCGTCATCTCGGCCGGCATCGAGCACGGCGGCGTCGGCCGCACCATGGCCGGCCACGCCCCGCGCCGCCGCGCCGCCGCCGGCGCCGACGTGTCGGAGTCGGGCAACGCGGTCGCGGCGCCGATGCAGGCGACGATCGTGAAGTTCGCGGTCGAGGAGGGCCAGCAGGTCGTCAAGGGCGATCTCGTGGTCGTGCTCGAGGCGATGAAGATGGAGCAGCCGATGCAGGCCCCGCGCGACGGCGTCGTGCGCGGCATCCAGGGCGCCCCCGGCGACACCGTCGGCGCGGGCACCGTGCTGCTCGAGATCGCCGACGAGTAGCGGCGCCCCGCACCACCCGACCGGACGGCCGGCGCTCCCCGCGAGCGCCGGCCGTCCGGCGTTTCCGCGCGAGCGGTTGACGCCCGCGAACACCTGCCCTAGTGTATTAAGCACCTAATACACCAACACAACGCGCAGGAGCGGCCGATGGACTTCGACACCGGATCCCCGATCTGGGCGCAGCTCGTCGCCGAGTTCACGCGCCGCATCGTCACCGGCGAATGGCCGGCCGGCGCGCGCATCCCCGCGGTGCGCGACATCGCGACCGAGGTCGGCGTGAACCCCAACACCGCGCAGCGCGCGCTCGCCGAGCTCGAACGGCTCGAGCTGTGCCGCTCCGAGCGCACCGCCGGCCGCTTCGTCACCGACGACCCCGAGCGCATCGACGCGCTCCGCACCGAGCTCGCACGGGATGCGGCGCTCGCCTACATCCGAACCGCCCGCGGCCTCGGGATGACGCTCCCCCGGGCCCGCGACCTCATCGAGAAGGGATGGCGCGACCATGACCACCACGACCGCACCGACGACGGAGGCGACGATGCCTGACACCACCGCCCCGACCGTCCGCATCCATGGGCTGCGCAAGCGGTACCGCACCACCGCCGCGCTCGACGGCGTCGACCTCGAGCTCCGCTCCGGCCGCATCGTCGGCCTCCTCGGCGAGAACGGCTGCGGCAAGACGACCCTGATGAAGGTGCTCGCCGGCGTCCTCGCCGACTACGAGGGCGAGGTCGAGATCCTCGGCGAGGCCCCCGGCCCCGCGACGAAGGCCGTCACCGCGTTCCTCCCCGACACCGGCTTCCTCGCCGGCGACTGGCGCGTCGACTTCTGCCTCGACTACTTCGACGACTTCTTCGCCGACTTCGACCGCGGCAAGGCGGCCGAGCTCATCGGCTTCTTCGGCCTCGACCCCCGGATGCGGCTCAAGGAGATGTCGAAGGGCATGCGCGAGAAGGTGCAGGTGGCGCTGATCATGTCGCGCCGCGCCCGGCTGCACCTGCTCGACGAGCCGATCAGCGGGGTCGACCCCGCCGCCCGCCAGGTGATCCTCGACGGCATCCTGCGCGGCCTCGACGACGACTCGCTGCTCGTCGTCTCCACCCACCTCATCCACGATCTCGAGCCGATCCTCGACTCGGTCGTGATGATGCGCCACGGCCGGGTGCTGCTCGCCGGCGACGCGGACGATCTGCGCGCCGAGCACGGCGTCGGCCTCGACCGGCTCTTCCAGGAGGTCTACCGATGATTCCCACGCTCCTCAAGCACGAGGCGATCCGCACCCGCGGGCTGCTCGCCGTCATCGCCGGCGCGGCCGTCGCGGTCGTCGGCCTCGGCGCGCTGCTCGTGATCGCCGACTGGCCCGGGCTCTCGCCGCTCGGCCTCGTGGTCGCGATCGGCGCCATCGCCGCGCTCGCCCCGGTCGTGCAGTTCGCGCTCGCCGTCGACTACTGGCGCTCGAGCTACCGCACCACCGGATTCCTCACGCACGCGCTGCCGATCCGCGGCGGCACCGTCTACGCCGCGAAGGCGATCTGGGCGGTGCTCATGACCCTCGCCGCGCTGGTGCTCTCGGCCGCGCTCATCGCCGTGCTCCACTCGGCGAACGCCGTCGCCTCGGGGCAGGACGCGAACCCCTTCACGGCGCTCGCGCGGCTCCTCGACGACCTCGCGACCGCCGTCCCGGCATGGATGCTCGTGGCCGGCCCGCTGCTCGTCGTCGCGCTCTACGCGGGCTGGACGCTGCAGCTGCTGCTCGCCGCCTCGGTCGGCAGCGAGGAGCCGCTGAACCGCCGCGGCGCCGGCGGCCCGGTGATCGTGTTCGCGCTCCTCTACGTCGCCACCCAGGCGCTCTCGCTGCTCGGCCTCGCGGTCATCCGCTACGGCATCGGCGCGAGCGGCGACGGCATCGGCGTCGTGCCGATCAACGTCTTCGACCCCGCCGCCGCCGACGCCGCGATCATGCCGCTCGGCTTCATCCCGGGCATCCTGCTGCTCTCGGCGTTCGCGGTCTGGCGCACGGCGCGCTCGTGGAACCGGCGCGTGAGCCTGGTCTGACCGGCGCGGCGGACTCGCGCAGCCGGCGTCCGCATCCGGCCGTCCGCATCCGGGAAATGCGACGCGGGGCGGCACCCGAAGGTGCCGCCCCGCGTCGGTGTCGGTGCGAGTGCGCGACTACTCGGCGCGCAGCGCCGCCGCGAGCTCGTCGAACGCCTTCACGTAGGCGTCGATCGCCGCGTCGTCGTGGGTGACCGAGAGGGTCCACTCCTCCTCGCGACCCGGGGTCATGAAGATGCCGCGGTTCATGTTCCAGATCCACGCGAGCTCGGCGAGCGCGCCGCCGGTCTTCGCGTTGTCCATGTACGACTCGTAGTCGACGACCTTGTGGTCGGAGAACACGACGCAGCCCTTCGAGCCGATGCCCACGGTGTAGGCGGTGAGGTCGTACTTCTCGATGACCTCGTCGCAGCCCTTGATGATGCGGTCGTTGAGGTAGGCGAGGTGCTCGTACGCCTCGGGGGTCATGACCTCCTCGAGCGACGCGCGCGCCGCCGCGAGGGTGAACGGGTTGCCGTTGTAGGTGCCGACCTGGTAGACGGTGCCGTCCTCGACGATCTTCGAGAGCTCCTCGCTCATGCCGATCGCGCCGGCCGGCAGGCCGCCGCCGAGCGCCTTCGCGAGGGTGACCATGTCGGGCTGCACGCCGAACTTCTCGGTCGCGCCGCCGGCGGCGATGCAGATGCCGGTCTTCACCTCGTCGAAGATGAGCACGATGCCGTGCTTCTTCGTGATCTCGCGGATCGCCTCGAGGTAGCCGGGCTCGGGGAGCACGACGCCGAGGTTCATCATGGCGGCTTCCATGATGAGCACGGCGGGCAGGCGGCCCTCGGCCTTGAGCGCCTCGATGCGCTTCTCGGTGGTCTCGGCGTCGTTGAACGGCACCGCGACGGTCATGTCGACGGTGGCCTGCGGCACGCCGGCGCCGTAGGGGATCGACGCGTAGTCGTCGCGCGGGCCGATCTCCTGCTCGTCGATCCAGCCGATGTCGACCATGACGGTGTCGTGGTGGCCGTGGTACGAGCCGAAGATCTTCATCACGGTGTCGCGGCCGGTGTAGGCGCGGGCGATGCGGATGGCGTCCATGGTCGCCTCCGAGCCCGAGTTGGTGTAGCGCCACTTCGGCAGGCCGAAGCGCTTCGCGAGCTCGTCGCCGACGACGATGGCGTCCTCGGTCGGGGCGGCGAAGTGCGTGCCCATCGGGTAGCGGGCCTCGAGGGCCTTGCCGATGGCGGGGTGCGCGTGGCCCTGCACCATCGAGCCGAAGCCGTTGTGGAAGTCGTAGTACTCGTTGCCGTCGACGTCCCAGATCTTCGGGCCGTCGCCCTTCTCGACGTAGATCGGCCAGGGCGAGTGCGCCTGGTACTGCGACGCGACGCCGCCCGAGAGCGACTTGCTCGCGTTCTCGTAGAACTTCTTCGATCCGAGCGTGTTCTGGTTGAGCTTCTCGGCTTCGATGGCGGTGAGCTCGGCGATGCGCTCGGGGTTGATGGGGGTTCCCATGTGCGAATTCCTCTTTCGCGCCCGGCCTGCGGCGTGGGTCTGTCTGAGAATGTCGCATCGACCGGCCTGGCGTCGGCGACAGGGATGACCGCGAACGGCCATACCTGCAATTATAAATACCATTCACTAAACAAGTCCAGCCGGGTCCGGCGACGCACAGGGTTTTCCCTGGAACGCGAGACCGACCGGTGCTTGCGGAGGCAAGTACCGGTCGGAATCCGGGGGGGGCTGGTGGGCGGGGGATGCGCCTGGGCGCGGCCCCGCGCATCCCCCCCGCCGCGCGGCTCAGTCGGCGCCGGGCTGGTGCATCGCGCGCGCCGCATCCACCATCGAGCTCGCGAGCGAGGGGTACACGGCCCACGAGCGCGCGAACTCGTCGACGGTGAGGCGCTGCTCGATGGCGATCGACAGGGCGAGCAGCAGCTCGGAGGCGCGCGGCGCGACGACGACGCCGCCGATGATCGTGCCGAGGTTGTTGCCGACGATGAGCTTCACGAAGCCGTCGCGGAAGCCCTGCATCTTCGCGCGCGGGTTCTCGGCGAGATCGAGCTTGTGCACCCGGCCCTGGCGCACGCCCTCGTCGATGTGCTTCTCCTGCCAGCCGACCGTGGCGATCTCGGGGTAGGTGAAGATGTTCGACGCGACGTTGCGGAGCTTGATCGGGTGCACCTCGTCGCCGAGCGCGTGGAACACCGCGGTGCGGCCCTGGGTCGAGGCGACCGAGGCGAGCGGGAAGAACGCCGAGCAGTCGCCCGCCGCGTAGATGTTCGGCACGCTCGTGCGGGCGACGCGGTTGACGACGATGTGGCCCGAGTCGGTCGTCTCGACGCCGGCCTCCTCGAGGCCGAGCCCCGCGGTGTTCGGGATCGAGCCGACCGCCATCAGGCAGTGCGAGCCGCGCACCTCGGTGCCGTCCGAGAGGGTCGCGACGACGCCGTCGTCCTCGACGACGACCGACTCGGCGCGCGCCTGCGAGAGCACGTTCATGCCGCCGCGGCGGAACACCTCCTCGATGACGTCGGCGGCGTCGGCGTCCTCCCCCGGCAGCACGCGGTCGCGCGACGAGATGAGCGTGACCTCGCAGCCGAGCGCGCGGTACGCCGAGGCGAACTCGGCGCCGGTGACGCCCGAGCCGACCACGATGAGGTGCTCGGGGAGGGTCTGCAGGTCGTAGAGCTGCTTCCAGGTGAAGATGCGCTCGCCGTCGGGCTTCGCGCTGTCGAGCTCGCGGGGGCTCGCGCCGACCGCGATGACGAGCGAGTCGAACTCGACGCGGTCGAAGTCCTCGCCGCCCGGGCCCGCGGCGATCGCGACGGCGCCGCCGTCGATGCGGCCGACGCCCTCGATGACGCGCACGCCGCGGTCCTTCAGCGCCCGGCGCATGTCGTCCGACTGGTTCTGCGCGAGGCGCAGCAGCCGCTGGTTGAGCTTGCCGAGGTTCACGGCGATCGCCGGCGAGCGGGGGTTGCCGGCGTCGTCGCGCACGTAGAACTGCACGCCGAGCTCGTCGGCGTCGTTGATGGCGACGGCCGCCTCGGCCGACGCGATGAGCGCCTTCGAGGGGACCACGTCGGTGAGGACGGCCGAGCCGCCGACGCCGGTGCGCTCGACGAGGGTGACGTCGGCGCCGAGCTGGGCGCCCGAGAGCGCGGCCTCGTAGCCGCCGGGGCCGCCGCCGATGACGACGATGCGGTGCTTGCGTTCGGGAGTCTGTGCAGCCATGCCGCCAAGTCTGCCACGGCGCGGTTTCGGGTGAACGCCCTTCACCGGCACCCCCCTGCCCGCGCGCGAATGCGCGGGGGCGCCGCTCAGCCGCATCCGCATCCGGCGCAATAGCCTGTCGCCATGGCTGAAACGCAACCCACGAACCCGCTCGACGCCCCCGACGCGGCGCCCGCCGCCGTCGCCCGCGAGGCCGCCGCGGTCATCGCCGACCGCACCGGCGTCGCCCGCCACGACATCGCCCTCACGCTCGGCTCGGGCTGGGGCAAGGCCGCCGACGAGATCGGCGAGACCATCGCGCTCATCGACGCCGCCGAGGTGCCGGGCTTCTCGAAGCCGGCGCTCGACGGGCACTCGGGCACGCTGCGGTCGATCCGCCTCTCCTCGGGCGCGCACGCGCTGATCATCGGCGCCCGCACGCACTACTACGAGGGCCACGGGGTCCGCCGCGTCGTGCACTCGGTGCGCACCGCCGCCGCGACCGGCGCGCGCGTGATGGTGCTCACGAACGGCGCCGGCGGCCTGCGGCCCGAGTGGGCGCCCGGCACGCCGGTGCTCATCCGCGACCACATCAACCTCACCGCCGACTCGCCGCTCGAGGGCGCGACGTTCGTCGACCTCACCGATCTCTACTCGCCGCGGCTGCGGGCGCTCGTGCAGGGCGTCGAGCGGCTCGACGAGGGCGTGTACGTGCAGTTCCGCGGCCCGCACTACGAGACGCCCGCCGAGGTGCGGATGGCGGGCGTCATCGGCGGCGACATCGTCGGCATGTCGACCGCGCTCGAGGCGATCGCCGCCCGCGAGGCGGGGATGGAGGTGCTCGGCCTCTCTCTGATCACGAACCCGGCCGCGGGCATCTCGCCGACGCCGCTCGACCACGGCGAGGTGATCGCCGCCGGCAAGGCCGCCGAGGACCGCCTCGCCGAGCTGCTCGCCCGCTCGGTCGCCGCCGTCGCCGCCGAGCTCGGGCTCGGCGGCGCGCCCGCCGACGGCGCGCGGGAGGCCTGATCCCGATGCTCCCGCTCAATCGCACGAGCGCCGTCGCCCTCCGCAGCGCCGCCGGATCGTGGCTCGCGCACGACCCCGACCCGGTCACCCGCGACGAGCTGCAGGAGCTCCTCGACCGCCTCGGCCCCCTGCCCGAGCGCGACGAGACGATCGCCGACGACGACGCCTCCGACCGCGCCGCCGCCTGGCGCGAGCTGCGCGACCGCTTCGCCACCCGCCTGAGCTTCGGCACCGCGGGCCTGCGCGGCCGGCAGGAGGCCGGCCCGAACCGCATGAACCGCGTCGTCGTCGCGCAGGCCGCCCGCGGCCTCGCCGACCACCTGCTCGCGAAGGCCGACGACGGCCGCCCGAGCGTCGTGATCGGCTACGACGCGCGCCGCAACTCCGACGTCTACGCCCGCGACACCGCCGAGATCATGCAGGCGGCGGGCGTGGATGCGATGCTGCTGCCCCGGCGCCTGCCCACCCCGGTGCTCGCGTACGCGGTGCGGCACTTCGACGCCTCGGCGGGCGTGATGGTCACCGCGAGCCACAACCCGAAGTGGGACAACGGCTACAAGGTGTACCTCGGCGGCGCCGACGGCGGCTCGCAGATCGTCGAGCCCGCCGACGCCGAGATCGCCGCGGCGATCGGCGCGGTCGCCGCCGCCGGCCGGGTCGACGAGCTGCCCCGCTCGGCCGACTACCGGGTGCTCGACGACGAGGTCGTCGACGCCTACATCGCCCGCACCGCCGAGGTGCTGCAGGGCGCGGTCGTGCCGCTGAAGGTCGTCTACACGCCGCTCCACGGCGTCGGCTGGGAGACGTTCGCGGCGGTGCTCGAGCGCGTCGGCGTCCCCGCGCCGACGGTGGTCGAGGCGCAGGTCGAGCCCGACGGCGACTTCCCGACCGTCGACTTCCCGAACCCCGAGGAGGCGGGCGCTCTCGACCTCGCCTACGCCGCCGGCGACGAGGCTGGCGCCGACCTCATCATCGCCCACGACCCCGACGCCGACCGGCTCGCCGTCGCGGTGCCCGACGGCGACGGCTGGTTCCGCTTCGGCGGCAACGACATCGGCAAGCTGCTCGGCTGGCGGGCGGCGCTCGCCGCGGATGCCCGGGGCACCGCATCCGGATCGACGCTCGCGACCTCGCTGGTCTCGTCGCCGGCGATGTCGAAGGTCGCCGAGCGCTACGGCCTCGGCTACGCCGAGACGCAGACCGGGTTCAAGTGGATCTCGCGCGCCGAGGGCATCGTCTACGGCTACGAGGAGGCGCTCGGCTACCTCGTGAACCCCGAGACGCTCCGCGACAAGGACGGCATCTCGGCCGCGCTCGCGATCCTCGAGCTCGCGATGGCGCAGGCCGCGCGCGGCCGCACGCTGCGCGATCTCGACGACGAGTTCGGCGAGGAGTTCGGGGCGTTCGAGTCGCGGCAGGTGTCGATCCGCTACGACGAGGCGGCGCGGCTGCCGCAGGTGATGGCGGCGCTGCGGGCCGAGCCGCCGACGCGGGTCGGCGGCGTCGAGGTCGAGCGGTTCCACGATCTCGCGACCGACGCGCCGCCGGCGAACATCGTGCGGCTCGACCTCGCCGACGGCACCCGCATCATGGTGCGCCCGAGCGGCACCGAGCCGAAGATCAAGTCGTACATCGACGCGACCAGCGCCGAGGGCCCGCTCGACGAGCGGCGCCGCACGGCGGCCGCCCGCGCCGACGCCGCGGCCGAGGGGATGCGCGCGGTGCTCGGCTGACGATCGCGCGCGCGACGACGCGGGATGCGCCCGGGAACATTCCGGCGCATCCCGCGTTGTCTCATGCGAACGCATAGACTTGCGCGCAACGACCGCCCCCGAGGAGCCCGCCGTGACCGACCAGAACCGCCCCGCCGCATCCGTCGCCGCCGAGACCGGCGCCGCGCCCGTCGCCGCGCCCGTCGCGTTCGGGCTGCACACCTTCGGCGACGTCACCGTCGACGCCGAGGGCCGGCGCCGCACCTACGCCCAGACGATCCGCGACATCGTCGACGTGGCGGTGCTCGCCGACGAGCTCGGCATCGACGCGTTCGGCGTCGGCGAGCACCACCGCGACGACTACGCCGTCTCGTCGCCCGAGACCGTGCTCGCCGGCATCGCGACCCGCACCGAGCGCATCCTGCTCGCGAGCGCGGTGACGGTGCTGTCGAGCGACGACCCGGTGCGCGCCTTCGAGCGCTTCTCGACCGTCGACGCGCTGTCGAACGGCCGCGCCGAGGCGATCATGGGCCGCGGCTCGTTCACCGAGTCGTTCCCGCTGTTCGGCTACGACCTGCGCGACTACGAGAAGCTCTTCGACGAGAAGCACGAGCTGTGGCTGCGGCTGCTGCGCGAGGAGTCGGTGACCTGGAAGGGCACCACCCGGGCGCCGCTCACCGACGTCACCGTCTACCCGCGGCTCGAGTCGGGCACGATGCGCAGCTGGCGCGCCGTCGGCGGCTCGCCGCAGTCGGTGGTCGACGCCGCCCGGCAGCGCGTGCCGCTCATGCTCGCGATCATCGGCGGCGCCGCCCAGCGCTTCGCGCCGTTCGCCGGGCTCTACCGCGAGGCGCTCGAGCGCACCGGCGCCGACCCGCTGCCGGTGGGCATCCACTCCCCCGGCCACATCGCCGACACCGACGAGGAGGCGATGGCGCAGCTCTGGCCGCACTACGAGGCCTCGCACCTCCGCATCGGCGCCGAGCGCGGCTGGGGCCCGGTGACGAAGGGGCAGTTCCGCAACGAGGTCGAGCACGGCTCGCTCTACGTCGGCGCGCCCGAGACCGTCGCCCGCCGCATCGCCGACGCGATCATCGCGCTCGACGCCGACCGCTTCGACCTGAAGTACGCGAACGGGCAGCTGCCGCACGAGCGGCTCATGCGCTCGATCGAGCTCTACGGCACGCGCGTCGTGCCCCGCGTCAAGGAGCTGCTCGCCGACGCCGGCCACCGCGCCGCCATCGCCTGAGCGCCCGCACCCGCACCCCGCCGCGCCCCCGCATTCGACCGGGAGTTGCAGGTGCAAGCACCGGTCGGATTCGGCGCCGCGGCGCTCCCGACCGGTGCTTGCGGGCGCGAGCGCCGGTCGGGAGCGCGGCGGGGCGGCTACGCCTCGACCGGGAGCAGCTGCGGCAGGTGGCCGCTGAGGAGCGCCACGAGCTCGCCGGTCGAGCCGGTGCGCAGCGCGCGCGAGACGAGGTCGGGATGCTGCTCGAGCGCGGTCGCGATCGCCGCGATCACCCCGAGGTGGTCGGAGGCGTTCGTCGTGACGAGCCCGATCACGAGGCCCACCGGGTCGAAGTGGGCGTGGCCGAAGTTCACGCCGTCGGGGAAGGTCACCGCGCACATCGCGGCCTCGAGCGAGTCGGGGCCGGGCTGGGCGTGCACGAGCGCGAGGTTCGGGGCGATGACCATGTAGGGCCCGTACTTGTCGATCACGTCGACGAGCCGCGCCGAGTAGCCCGGCCGCGCGGCGCCGGCGTCGATGAGCAGGGCGCCGGCGATGCCGACGGCCTCGCGCCAGTCGGCGGCCCGGGCGCCGCGGCGCACGAGGTCGTCGCCGAAGCGCAGCTGCACGGGCGGTCGCACGCTCAAGCGGCACCGCCCTGCTCGAGCGCCGCGTCGCGCGCGTCCTCGAAGCCGTCGAGGATGCGGTCGACGAGCTCCTCGCGCTCGTCGGCGGGGAGGAACGCCGCGTCGGCGGCGTTGATCTGGAAGGCCTCGAGGTCGTCGAGCGAGTAGTCGAACTCGTCGACGAGTCGCGCGAGCTCGCGCGACACCGAGGTGGCGCTCATCAGCCGGTTGTCGGTGTTCACCGTGACGTTGAAGCCGAGCTGGTAGAGGCGGTCGAAGGGGTGCTCGCCGATCGTCGCCCAGTCGCCGGTCTGCAGGTTCGACGAGGGGCAGATCTCGAGCGCGATGCCGCGGTCGCGCACCCACTGGGCGAGCGGGCCGAGCGAGACGAACGCGCCGTCGTCGTCGGCGTCCTCGACGTCGAGGTCGTCCTCGAGCAGCACGCCGTGGCCGAGCCGCAGGGCGCGGGCGTCGAGCAGCGCCGACTCGATCGACTCGAGCTCGCCGTCCTCGCCGGCGTGGCAGGTGACCGGCAGCCACTCCTCGGCGCAGCGGTCGAAGGCGTCGGCGTGGGCGCTCGGCGGGAAGCCCGCCTCGGGACCGGCGAGGTCGAAGCCGCACACGCCGCCCGCCGCGATGGCGCGGTGGCGCACCGCGAGCTCGGCGATCTCGTCGGCGCGGTCGTTCTGGCGCATCGCGCAGAGCAGCTGCTGCACGCGGATCCCGCCGCCGCGGGCCGCGACGTCGGCGGTGCCCTGCGCGAGGCCCTCGGCGACCGCGGCGACCGCGTCGTCGAGCGAGAGGCCGCGGCGCTGGTGCTGCTCGGGCGCCCAGCGCAGCTCGGCGTAGATCACGCCGTCGTCGGCGAGGTCGAGCACCGCCTCGCGGGCGACGCGGCGCAGCGCCTGCGCGGTCTGCATCACGCCGACGGTGACCTCGAAGGTCTGCAGGTAGGCGGGCAGCGAGCCCGAGTCGGCCGACTCGGCGAACCAGGCGGCGAGCCGCTCGGGGTCGGTCTCGGGCAGGTCGAGGTCGGCGTCGGCGGCGAGCTCGACGATCGTCACGGGCCGCAGCCCGCCGTCGAGGTGGTCGTGCAGCAGCGCCTTCGGCAGCGCCCGAAGGTCGACGCCGTCGCCGGACGTGGTGGCATCGTGATCGCGCATGCTGCGAATTCCCCTTCGAATCGGCACCCGAGTGGTGCCGAGCGTACCCGCCTAGAGTAGCGCCGCGGCCGACGGGCGTCGGTGGATGGATCGAATTCCCGGACGCATCCGAGAACCGGGATGCGCGGCCCGGCGGCGGACGGTGCGCGGCCCCGGGGGCTGCCCGGTCGCGCATCCCCTGCCGGCCCCGGTGGCGGGCGCGGGCCGGGAGCGCTGCCGGCCCGACGACCGGCGCGAGGGGCGGGATGCGGTTCCCGTCGCATCCCGCCCCTGCCGCCGCGGGCGCGGGGAGGCGCGC
>JAAYAS010000207.1 GCA_012719255.1 Microbacteriaceae bacterium
CTCGAGATCGTCTCCACGCTCCAGTGGTACCTCGTCAACGGCGCGCGTGACGAGACGCTGCGTGACGCGCTCGTCGGCCGTGGCCGTGAGATCGACTTCCATCCCGAGTACATGCGGGTCCGCTACGAGAACTGGGTCGGCGGCCTCACGGGCGACTGGCTCGTTTCGCGCCAGCGCTTCTTCGGCGTGCCGATCCCGGTCTGGTACCCCGTGGATGCGCAGGGCGAGCCCGACTACGACGCCCCGATCCTGCCGGCGCCCGAGCAGCTGCCGGTCGACCCCGCCGCCGAGGCGCCCGCGGGCTACGACGAGTCGCAGCGCGGCCGGGCGAACGGCTTCATCGGCGAGGTCGACGTGATGGACACGTGGATGACCTCCTCGCTCACGCCGCAGCTCGCCGGCGGCTGGGAGCGCGACCCCGAGCTGTTCGAGATGGTCTACCCCTTCGACGTGCGCCCGCAGGGCCAGGACATCATCCGCACGTGGCTGTTCTCGACGCTGCTGCGCAGCGAGCTCGAGGCGGGCGCGCTGCCGTGGAAGCACACCACCATCTCGGGCTTCATCGTCGACCCCGACCGCAAGAAGATGTCGAAGTCGAAGGGCAACGTCGTCACCCCGGCGGGCCTGCTCGACCAGCACGGCTCGGATGCGGTGCGCTACTGGGCGGCGTCGAGCCGCCTCGGCGCCGACGCCGCCTTCGATCCGCAGCGCCCGACGCAGATGAAGATCGGCCGCCGCCTCGCGATCAAGGTGCTCAACGCCGCGAAGCTCGCGCTCGGCTGGGACGCGACCGGTGCCGCGCCCGACCGGGTGACGCATCCGCTCGACCTCGCGATGCTCGCCGAGCTGCGCGGGGTGATCGAGGGCGCGACCCGCGCGCTCGACGAGTTCAACCACGCGCGCGCGCTCGAGACCACCGAGACGTTCTTCTGGACGTTCTGCGACGACTACCTCGAGCTCGTGAAGGAGCGCGCCTACGGCGACGACGAGGCGGCCCGCGCCTCGGCGGTGTCAGCGGTGCGGCTCGCGCTGTCGGTGCTCGTGCGGCTGCTCGCCCCGGTGATCCCGTTCGCAACCGAGGAGGTGTGGTCGTGGTGGCAGTCGGGCTCGGTGCACACCGCCGCCTGGCCCGCCGTCGACGAGCTGCCCACCGGCGGCGAGCCGCGCGCGCTCGAGCTCGCGAGCGAGGCGCTCACGCAGCTGCGCGGCGCGAAGACCGCGGTGAAGGTGTCGCAGCGCACGCCGATGCTCCGCGCCACGATCGCCGTGCCGGGCGCCGAGGCCGAGCTGCTGCGCGGCATCGCCGGCGACCTCGTCGCCGTCGGCCGCATCGAGGAGCTCGTGCTCGGCGAGTCGGACGGCGCGCTCGAGGTGCGCGACGTCGAGCTCGGCGAACCGCCCGTCAAGGCGTGATCCGGCGGGCGCCGGCGGCGGAGCGCGAGCACCGCCGGCGCCCTCGGCGGCCTCTCCTGCGCAGGCCGTACACTGTCACCACTCCACCAGACGGACTCGAGGTATGACGAACCACTCCCCCGGACTCTCCCGCCGCCGCGCGCGCGAATCCCGCATCGGCGGCGCCCGCATCGCGCCGACGATCCGCCCGCTCGCCGGCGCGGATCTGTTCGCCTGGATCGACCTGTACGCCGCCTTCCTCGAGGAGATGGGCGTGCCGTACCGCGACGACGCGGCGCTGCGCACCTGGCGCGAGCTCGGCCTCGCCGACGACGCCGAACCGCTGCCCGGCGTCGAGGCGATCGTCGCCGAGCGCTCGGGCAACCTCGTCGGCTTCGCCGTCTCGCAGCCGTCGATGTCGACGCTCGACGGCCGCCGGCGGCTCGACGTACCCGCGCTCTACGTCGAGCGGCTCGACCACGACGGGCAGGCCCTCGAGGCGCTGCTCGAGGCGCTCCACCGTCGCGCGGCCGAGGTCGGCGCCGACCGGCTGCGCTGGGAGATCCCCGAGGCCGCCCACGAGGCGCGCCACCGCTGCGAGCGCCTCGGCGCCCGCACCGACGACTGCGCCTACGAGATGCCGGTGCAGCGCCCGTGATGCGCATCGGCTCGCGCTGGCGCACCGGCGAGGCCGCGCCCGCCGGGCTGCCCTGCACGTTCGTCGCGGCCATCGGCACGGCCGAAGTGCCCGACGGCTGGTGGACGCTCACCTGGCTCGAGGGCCGGCCGATCGCCGAGCACGATTCGGGCGAGCGGCTCGCGCTCGGTCCCGACGGCGCGGTGCGCTCGGGACCGGATGCGGGCGTCGACCCCGCGCTCGACCCGGCGCTCGACGATGACGACGACTGGCTC
>JAAYAS010000208.1 GCA_012719255.1 Microbacteriaceae bacterium
CCTGCGCGACGGGGTGCCGCGGGTCGCCGCCAAGGCGATCACCGGCGACCTGCAGTCGGTGAGCCCGCTGCTCGGCATGCTCGTCGCGAAGTGGATCGTCGACGGCGAGCGCCTCGTCGTCGACGGCGCGCCGGTCGAGCTCGCCCCGGCCGACGACGCCGAGCGCTACGTGCTCGTGTCGGGCTACGGGGTCGGCGGCTCGTTCCAGAGCTACGTCGTGCGCGGCTGACCCTTCGACCGGATGCCCGCCGTGACCGCCCCGCCGCTCCTCGCCGCCCCGCCGGCGCCGGACGGCGGGGCGGTCGCGGCGGGGGCCGGCGTCGGGAGCCCCGCCCCCGACCTCGATCGCTCGGCCGCGCGCATCGCCGGGGCGCCCGCGCCCGACGTCGACGCGAGCCGCGCGCCGGACGTCGATCGCTCGGGCGCGCGCATCGTCGGGGCGCCCGCGCCCGATACCGATCGCCCGGCCGCGCGCATCCCCGGGGTTCCCGCGCCCGATGCCGGCGCCTCGTCCGATGCCGATGCCGATGCCGCGCTCGAAGAGATCCGCGCGCTGTGCCGCCGGGTCGTCGACGGCGTCGACGTGCGGCTCGACGCCCGCGCCGGTCACTGGCCGAGCGGGGCGGGGATGCGCGGGGCGCGCCGATGGTGCGCCGACGCGCCCTGCTGCCCGGGCGGGTCGGTGGCGGTGCTCGCCGATCGCCGCCGGCGCTGCGGCCGTTGCGGCCACTGGTGGACGGCGAGCCACAGCGACGGTCTGCTCGTGCTCGCGCGCAGCGGCGACCCGGTCGGCGTCGACGTGCAGGTACCGCGGCGCCGTCCGGCCGCGCTGCGGCGGCTCGCCGCGGCGAGCGGCGTGCCCGCGCCGAGCCTCGGCCACTGGGCGCTCGCCGAGGCGGTGCTGAAGGCGGTCGGCCGCGCGCACGCCGTGCCCGGTCCGGGCGGCCTGCCGCTGCCCGCCGTGCTCGCCGGCCGCCTCCGCTGGCGCCTGCCGGAGGCCGCTGTCGCCGCTGTCGCGCCGAGCGCCGCGGGCCGGCACACCGACGGCGGGTCGACCCCTGCGGGGCCGCTGCACGGCGGCGGGTCGGCTCCTACCCGGTCGCTGCTCGGCGGCGGGGCTACTTCTGCGGGGCCGATGCTCGGTGGCGGGGCGGCTCTTGGCTGGCCGCTGCTCGGCGGCGGGTCGACCTCTGCGGGACCGCTGCACGACGGTGCGTCGACCCCTGCGGGGCCGATGCTCGGCGGCGGACGGACTGCCGCGGGCCCGTTGCTCGGAGGCAGCCCGATCGACGTGCGCGCACGCGTCGGCGGCGAGCGCCTCGAGGCGCGCGTGCTCGAGCTGCCCGCGGCCGGGGGAGTGCCCGCCGGCTCGTGGCTCGCCGTCGTGCGCGTGCTCTGACTCCCTCCCGCCCTCCGGGTCGACTTGCAATCCGCATACCGCCGGCATGTGTCCCGGGCGGAGACAAGTGACCCTGAAGCGGCAGGGTCACTTGTCCGCGGGGGCATCCGTTGTCGGCGGCAGGTTCACATGCCGCCGGTATGCGGCGACGGTGCGGGGGTCGACGGGGACGACGGCGACGATGGCGACGGTCGATGTGCAGCGGGGCCGCACGGCGTTGCGGAGGTGCGGCCGTGAGGCGGTGCGATGCGGAGGGGCCGCGGGGACAGCGACGGCGACTGTCGATGCGCAGCGGGGTCGCACGGAGGTGCGGCGGTGCGATGCGGAGGGGCCGCGGCGACGGCGGCGGTGCGACGCGCAACGGGGCCGCACGGAGGTGCGGCGGCGGGACGGTGAGAGGCGCTGAGGCGCGATGCGGGGCGGGGCCGCCCGGCGGCGGTGCGGCGCCACGCGGGCTCGGAGCCGCGCGCCGCCTCGGCCGGGGCGCGGCCGGGGCTACGCGGCGGCGGCGGGCGCGCGCTCGGCGAGGATGGCGACGCGGCGGTCGCCGAGGCGGGTGCAGATCAGCGTCGCCGATGCATCCCCGCGCAGCGAGAGCCGCTTGCGGAACTCGGCGGGGTCGAGGTCGACGCCGCGCACCTTGATCTCGAGCGCCCCGATGCCGCGGGCCCGCAGCTCGCGCTTCAGCGCACCGGCGTCGAGCTTCAGCACCTCGACGACGTCGAACGACTGGGCGAACGGGGTGGCGACCGGGTCGTCGGTGGTGATCCAGGCGATGCCCGGGGCGATCATCCGGCCGTCGAGCTGCCGGGCGAGCTGTCCGACGAAGCGACCGCGGATCACCGCCGGATCGGGCTCGTGCAGCCGCGCGCCGAGCCCGCCCACCGGCGCATCGCGCGCCTCCTCGACGGGCGTCGCGGAGGTGAGCTCGTGGGCGGTCGGCGCCCTCCCGCCGTCGGCGCGCGCGACCGCGCCGCCGCGGCCGTCGATGACGAGCGCCGAGCGGCGCACGCCCGGGCGGGCGGTGGCCCCGAGCCAGACGGCGCACTCGACGAGCTCGCCGCGCACCGACACCCACTGCGCCTCGCCGTGGCCGGGCAGCAGCTCGTGGTCGATCGCCGGGCCGAGCTTCACGCCGACCGAGCGCTCGGGCGCGAGGCCGAACGCGAAGTCGAGCGACGGCGACCAGTCGGCCGGATCGGCGAGCCGCCGCGAGGCGCCGCGCTCGGTGGCGCCCCGCCGCTTCGCGCGCCGGGCCGGATCGAGCCACACCCCGTCGAACCCGCCGCTGTCGAGCCCCGCGTCCAGGTCGAAGTCCTCCGCGGCCGCGTGCACGACCTCGGCGTTCGGGAACGGCGCGAGGTTGTGCGCCGCGATCGCCGCGGTCACCTCGTCGAGCTCGACGGCGGCGACGTCGAAGCCGAGCGCCGCGAACGCCATCGCGTCGGCGCCGATGCCGCAGCCGAGGTCGGCGATGCGCCGCACGCCCGCATCCCGGAACCGCTGCGCGTGCCGCGCGGCGACCTCGAGCCGGGTCGCCTGCGCGAGGCCGTCGTCGGTGAAGAGCATCCGATCGGCGAACGGGCCGAGCTTCGCGCGGGCGCGGCGGCGCAGCCGCAGCTGCGTGAGCACGGCCGCCGAGGTGCGCGCATCCGCCCCCGCCCGGCGCAGCGCGGTCACCGCGCCGAGCGCGTCGGCGGTCGTGTCGAGGCCGGCGAACTCGTCGAGCAGCGCCATCGCCTCGGGCGTGAGCAGCGCCACCAGTTCGTCGCGATCCATCCCACTACGCTATCGGCGTACAACCCCCGCCCCGCTCAGGTGGCAGCCGACCCGGCCCGGGCCTATGCTCGACTTAGCACCCACCGGGTTGGAGTGCTAACTTCTCATTCCGAACTTGTCACGCATCACGTCGAGAAAGAGGTCAACCGTGTCGGTGAACATCCAGCCGCTCGAAGATCGCATCGTAATCCAGCAGGTCCAGGCCGAGCAGACCACCGCGTCGGGCCTGGTCATCCCCGACACCGCGAAGGAG